>DASZLW010000379.1:0-6632 GCA_035552175.1 Gaiellaceae bacterium
AGCGACTGTGAGGCGAGCGCCCACCCATGCGTCCGGCCCTCGGCAACGAGTGCGAGCACGATCCAGTCCTTCGGCGTGAACGTCTGTGCCTGTTCCACATTCCAATCATGTAGTCATGCTGATTACTAGTAATCTCAGCACTAGCTCGGGAAGAGGAACGGCACGAGCGGCGAGAGGTCCGTCTCCTCGACGGTCGGTGTCTGATCGTTGAGGCACGAAGCCGTGGCGAGCAGCGCGGTCTCGTGCGAGCGGAGCCAACTGCGGTAGATCGCCTCCCGCGCAAGCCGATCGAGAGCCTGGCGCGCGGCCGTGGCGGCGGCCGCTTTCGGCTCCAGACCGAGGGGCAGGGCAGTTCCCTGCGGCGCGACGTCGAACGTGCCGTCGGCGGTGTCGACCCTTCCGGGGCCGGTGAGCGAGAACACCTCGGCGGGAGCGAGTGTGGCAATCGCGAAGCCATGGGTCGTTCCCCCGAGCCACGGTGCCTTCGCCGTCGTGGTCACGAGCCGAACCTGCTCGTTCGCGTAGGTGGAGATGAAGTCCGCGATCGTCGCGGCCGACGGAGGCGGCGGGCGGAAGCCGGCCTCGACGTCGTCGCGCTCGAGGCGCGCCGCGATGATCGCGCGGGCATCCCCGAGAGTCAGCTTCGCGGTGCGCACGGCCGTCTGGTAGCCGGAGCGGCTGCCGCCGAACTCCGCCGCGATCACCGCGCGCTCGGCCGAGAGCACATCCTTGGGATCGACCTTCTGCTGGGAGGCGAGCGTGAGCTCCTCGAGCAGGACGCTCGCCGCGTAGCCCGGATCGCCCGTCAGCGTCGTGAACCGGCTCACGGCATTCCGCAGGATCGGCCCTGCGCTCGTGATGCATCGATCGCCCGCGGGAACGTCGAGCTGTCCCTCGGTGAGCGACGCGTCGAAACCGGCGCCCGCAGCAGTCGGGCCGTCGCAGAGATTCTGGTCGCGCGTCCAGATCCAGACGCACGCCGCGGCCGACTTGTCCGGATCGGGGGCGGCCGTCGCGTTGAACGTCGCCCAGCCCCACGACCACACACCTTCGAGCTTGAACTGGGTCGCGACGAACTTGGCGGCGAGCGCTTCGAGCTTCACCATCTCGAGCCAGGAGGTGGCCGGCTCGAGCCCCGCTCGTTGCCCGAGCCCGGGCGAGGTCGTGATCTGCATCTCGAGCGCGACCCGGCCGGACGGGATCCCGATCTGCGTCAGGTGGTCGACGAGGCTGCGGAGGCTCTGCCGCATCGAGCGGCTCGCCGCATCGGGGCCGAGCTTGTAGAGCCCGGCGACGTTCGGCGAGGTGAAGTAGACCTGGCGCAGGAGGATCGCGACCTTCGAGACCTGCTGCCACCAGTAGCCGGCATCGCCGCCCGTGTACGGCGGGTTCGCGATCGAGAGCAGCGGCGTCGCGCCCAGGTTCGAGAGATCCGTGAGGAACTGGAGCACGTTCGCGCGGTACTGGGCGTTGTTCGGCGTCCAGGGCGTCGCGGTCTGGGCGCCGGCGAGCTCGTTCTCGGCGATCGTCGGGTTGTCGCAACCCGTGACGGACACCGCGTAGTCGAAGAAGGACTTCGCGCGGGCGTCGATGAGGGAGGGGTCGGCAGGGTTCGTCGTCGTGCCGACGCGCTTGTTGAAGTTGAGGTCGAAGAGGACGGTCGCAGCGCCGGCCGTCCGCATCTGCAGCGGCACGTCGGTCCCCGAGTCGACGGCGATCGTCTCGCCCGGCTCGGCCGGGATGGGCGCGCCATGGCCGCCGAAGTCGACCCAGACAGGTGGCTGGGACGGGGCAGCGCAGGTGTCGGCGAGGGCAATCGGCGCCGACGGCCCCGCCGCTCCGGAGACCGCGAGCACGACTGCGATTGCGAGAAGTGCGCGCTTCACGACCGTTCACCGTAGCGGCGCATTCTCTCGAGGTGCCGCTACGAGGAGAACCCGTCCGCTTCGACCACCTCACCGTGTCCACCTCGGCTTCGTGACGGAAGGGTCACGTCATCGCGGCGAAAGCTCACGCCCGGGAGCTCGAGCCGCTTCGTCCGACGTGCGCGCGGGAGACCTCGGCGGCCGAGCGGCAGCCGAGAAGCTGCAGCGCCAGCTCGACCTCGGCGCGGAAGAGCTCGAGCACGTGGCGGACGCCCTGCTCGCCGTCGGCCGCAAGGCCCCAGATCACCGGCCGGCCGATCAGGACGGCGCGGGCGCCGAGGGCGAGCGCCTTCACCACGTCGGTGCCGCGGCGGACGCCGCCGTCGAGCAGCACCTCGATCCGGCCGTCGACCGCCTCGACCACCTCGGGCAGAGCATCGATGGTCGCGGCGACGCCGTCGAGCTGACGGCCGCCGTGGTTCGAGACGACGATGCCCGCGGCACCGTGCTCGCACGCGAGCCTCGCATCCTCTGCCGTCACGATGCCCTTGAGCACGATCGGCAGCCCCGACATCGAGGCGAACCGCTCCACGTCGCGCCAGGTGACCGAGGCGGACATGGAGTCGAAGGCCGTGTCGGGCGTCATGCCGCCCCGGCCGAGCGCCTCGATCCCGAACGCGTGCGGGATGGTGAGCGGTTCCCGCAGCGAGCGCTCCCTCCGTCCGAGCACGGGCGTGTCGACGGTGAGGACGATCGCGCCGAAGCCGTGCCCTGCGGCACTCGCGAGGAGCTCTGCGAGGAGCCCCTCGTCGCGGGGGACGTAGAGCTGGAACCACCGCTTGGCACCGGTTGACGCGATCTCTCTCCAGCCCGTCGTCGCGAGCGTCGAGACGCACATGATCGTCCCCGCAGCCGCCGCGGCCCGGGCCGTCGCCGCCTCCCCGTCCGGGTGGAAGGCCCGCTGGCTCGCGACGGGAGCGACGATCACCGGCAGCGTGATCTCGCTGCCGAGCACCGTCGTCGCCGTCGACGGCTCGTCCACGTCGACGAGAACGCGCGGCCGGAGGAGCAGGGAGCGAAACGCGTCGGCGTTCGCCGTCATGGTGCGCTCGTCGTTCGCGCCGCTCGCGAGGTAGGCGAAGGCGCTTGCCTCGAGCCGTTCGCGTGCGAGCGCCTCGTACTCGACGATGCTGAGCGATCTCACGCCTCGAGCATATGCACCCCGCCGTGGCGCCTCGGCGAATTGGAGGCGGCGAGAACGGCCCTCAGGCCGGAGAGGAGGCTCGGGCCTGTGGGCTCGCCGTCTGCGTCCAGCTCCAGGGCTGGAAGCGCCCGCGTGACCGGGCGCGCCGTGTCGGGGTGGGCGATGTCGACGACCCGCCGGGTCGCATCCGGCAACGTCACCTCGACCCGCGCCTCGTCGAACCGCAGCCCGTCGAACTCGCCGATCTCGGCGAACGCGGCCTCGTCGCCCGCGAGGTACCGGTGCACGAGGTCCGGAACGAGTCTCGCCCTCTGGCCCGCAACCGACACGGAGAGCTCGACGCGCGCCGCTTCCGCCGGGCCGACCCACTTGCCGGTCCCGCCCGTCCGCGTGCCGCCTGGCTCGTCGACCCGGGCAAGCGTGATCCTCTCGATCCCATCGCTCTCGACCGCGTCGCGCAGGACGTCTCCCTCGGCGAGACGCTCGATCCGGAGCGTCAGACCCGGAAACTGCGCCCGGAACTGCCGCGACAGCTCTCCGTCGAAGAGCTCCTTCGTGCCCCGGCCGTCGTTGACCTCGACGGCCAGTTGACCCGAGGTAGCCGCCGCCGGAAGGTCGAAGAGGCAGCCGCACCGAACGAGCGGCACGTCCTCCGGCCGGAGCTGGAGCCGGACGGCTCCCGCCGAGTCGACGATGTCCGCCGCCGTGCCGTTTCGACCGTGCTGGAGGATCGCGAAGACCTCGTCACCGACCTGCTCGACGCTGAGCGACCGGAGCTTCTCGGTTCCGTCCTTGCTCGCCGCCGCGAGGTCTCCGAGATACGCAGCCAGGGCCGACGCCAGGCTCGTACCTCCCCCGTCGATGTCCCCGAGCGGCGGCACCTCGCCGTGACTGCCCCGGACCGAGACGGTGTAGAGCGCGGCCCGGCGGCTCATGTCTGGCCGCCGGAGGTCACGAGCTGAAGGTCACGCTGGAGCGCTTCGAGGTCGAATCCCGCCGGAGTCTTGCCGCCGGCGAGGAAGTCCGGGCTGATGATGCAGTAGGCCTCGTCGCAGTAGCGATCCCAGAACGCCCAGGTGAGCTGCTGGAGCGCGCCCCATGTGACCGCCGTCAGCCCCGAGTCGTCGTAGCCGACGATGTCGACGGCGTGCCCGCCCCACGAACCGGGAGCGTCGGGCCCGTCGAGCCGTCCCTCCCAGTCCCAGATTTGCTGGTCCTGCGCGCTGAGCGGCATCTGCAGGCCGATGTAGACGCCGCCGAACAGGAACGCAGCCGTGCGGACCAGATCGTGATCCGCCGCGGCGACGCCGGCGAACGCGCCGATCAGATGGCCGCCGATTCCGGTCGATCGCCAGAGGTTGAGCACGTCGAGCTCGACCGCGCCCTCCTCGCCTGTCTCCGGATCGACGATCTTGACCGCATCGAACGCGCGGAGCACGTCCCGGTTCGAGACCTCGACCGCGGTCCCGGCGGCGGCAGCGGTCCACGCCTCGATCATGTGCCCCGCAGCCGCGGTCGTGCAGTCGCCGATGCGGTCGTTCGCGTACATCGGCCACGCGGGGACGCCGCCCGCGAGATCGAGGGTCGGCGGCGGCGAGGGAAGCACGCTCCGGTCGACGTAGTGCTCGAGCGAGAGCGTGCGGACGTCTGTGCGGACGGGGAGCTTGCCGAGCGCGAACCGGGTGTCGTGCGTGGCCGTGGCCATCATGCGCCTCCTTGTTTGTGGGCGCCGCAGATGTGAGAGCAACCTAACGGCTTTGTTGTCTTCTGTCAAATACACTGGGACTGCTATCGTTCACATAGTTAATGGTTCAGGTTGCGAATGATTCCCTGGAGCTCGCCGACGACTTCCGGCGGGTGCTGCTGCGCCTTGCGCGCCTCGTGCGGCGCGAGAGCTTCGACCTCGGCATCACGGCAGGGCAGGTGTCGCTCCTCTCGACGATCAAGGACCATCCCGGGATCACGGGCCGTGAGCTGGCCGACGAGGAGCGGATCTCGGCTCCCGGCATCTCCGCGCACCTCGAACGGCTCGAGCTCGCCGGCCTGATCGTCCGTACGAGGGCGACAGATCGCCGCCGCGTCGGGATCGTGGTCTCGGCGGAGGGCGAGCGCCTCCTTCGCTCGGTGCGGAAGAAGCGCACGGCATGGCTCGCCGAAAGGATCGAGGGTCTGTCGCCTTCGGATCGCGCCGCGATCGAGGCCGCGGTCTCGGCGTTCGAACGGCTGCTCGAGGATGCCGGGTGACGCGGCTTCGCAGGGTGGGCGGCCGTACGTTCACGAGCCTCCACCGCCACCGCAACTACCGCCTGTTCTTCTTCGGCCAGATCACCTCCGTCTGCGGGACGTGGATGCAGAACATCGCCCTCTACTGGCTGATCCTCAGCCTGACGAGCTCGCCCCTCGCCGTCGGAATGCTCTCGCTCGCCCGTTTCGGGCCGACCACCCTCTTCGGCCTGTTCGCCGGCGTCGTCGCCGACCGGTTCGACAACCGGAAGACCGTGATCGTGACGCAGTCCGTCCAGCTCTTCTTCTCCGCGCTGCTCGCGGCGATCACGCTCCTCGGCACCGTCGAGGTCTGGGAGGTCTTCGCGATCGCGGCGCTGAGCGGTACGGCCGTCGCCGTCGACCTGCCCGCTCGGCAGAACCTCACGGTCCAGATGGTGGGACGGGACGAGCTTCCGAACGCGGTGGCGCTGAACTCGAGCTTGTTCAACATCGCGCGGATCGTCGGTCCGGCGCTGGCAGGGGTCGTGATCGCCTCGGTCGGCTCCGGTTGGTGCTTCGCGATCAACAGCGCGAGCTTCCTCGCGGTGCTTGCGAGCCTCGTCGCGATGCGCGCGAGCGAGCTGTTCGAGCTGCGAGCGAGGACGCGGCCGTCGCTGCTCAGGGGCACGAAGGAGGGGCTCGACTACGTCTGGCACTCGAGGCCGCTACTCGTGCTCACGGCGATGGGAGCCCTCGTGATGTCCCTCTCGCTCAACTTCAACGTGCTGCTACCGGTCCTCGCCAAGCAGACACTCGCCTCCGGGCCGGGAACCTTCGGTGTCGTGATGGCGTGCTTCGGCGCGGGCGCACTCGTAGGCGCCCTGATCGCAGCCGGCCAGAGCAGCTCGCGGTGGCGGTCGATGCTCGGCTCGATCGTCGTCTTCGGGGTCGCCGAGCTGGCAATCGCTCCGCTCCACAACGTCGTCGCCGACGGCATCCTGCTCGCCGTATGCGGTGTCGCCTACACGACCTACACCGCCACATCGAACTCGTCCGTACAGCTCGCGACACCTGACCACCTCCGCGGACGCGTGCTCGGGATCTACTTCTACGCGTGGGTCGCGCCGCTACCGCTTGGAAGCCCGCTGATCGGCTGGCTCTCGGAGGTCGGCGGCACCGAGCTCGCCTTCAGCGTCGGCGGGGGCTGTGCGCTCCTGACCGCGGCTGCGGGAGCGCTCGCAATCAAGCGCTCGCCTCCCGGCTCGCTGCGCCGGAACACCGCCCAGGAGCCGCTGGCTGCGTAGATCCGCGCTCAGAGACGGACGACGATCTTCGCGCCGGGGCTTCCGGATGCCTGC
>DASZLW010000380.1:0-3056 GCA_035552175.1 Gaiellaceae bacterium
GCGCCGGTGATCTCGGTCTCGATCAGCGGGCTCCTGAGGGCGCGTTCGGCCGCCTCGCGGGCACGCGTCTCGCTGTTGCCCTCGGCGAAGCCGATGCCCATGAGCGCCGAACCGGCGTCCTTCATCACCGTGCGGACGTCGGCGAAGTCGAGGTTGATCAGGCCGGGGTTCGTGATCAGGTCGCAGATGCCCTGGACGCCCTGGCGAAGGACGTCGTCGGCGATCCGGAACGCGTCGAGCATCGATGTCGACTTGTCGAGCACCTCGAGCAGACGGTCGTTCGGAATCACGATCACCGTGTCGCAAGCCTGGCGCAGCGCCTCGACGCCCTCGTCGGCCTGGCGCATCCGCCGGGTGCCCTCGAACTTGAACGGGGTCGTGACGATGCCGACGGTGAGCGCCCCGAGCTCGCGCGAGATGCGCGCGACGACGGGCGCTGCACCCGAGCCGGTTCCGCCGCCCTCGCCCGCAGTGACGAAAACCATGTCCGAGCCGCGCAGGGCGCGCTTGAGCTGGTCGTAGCTGTCCTCGGCGGCGCGGCGGCCGATCTCCGGATCCGCGCCGGAGCCGAGCCCCTCGGTGAGCTCGCTCCCGATGTGGATCTTCGACGGGACGTCGCTCATCTGGAGCTGCTGGATATCGGTGTTGACCGCGACGAAGTCGACCTGGGTGATCCCGGCGTCCATCATGCGGTCGAGTGCGTTCAGCCCGGCGCCGCCGACACCGACGACGCGGATGACGGCGAGGTAGGAGGAGCCGTCGCGGGAACGCTCGAGACGTGCGGGGTGCTCGGGAAGAGGATCGAGCCAGCGGGCGACGGGGGCCGGCTCGGCGGGCGGATCCTGCGGCGCCACCGGCGCGATCTCGCGCGGCTTCGGGGCATCCCGAGAGACGGCCTCCACAGCGGCGACCGGAATCGCCTCGGTCGGAGCGGCTTCCGCCGGGGGCTCCTGCTCGGGCTGCGCGTGGGGCGCCTTGCCCTTCCGTTCCTGGCCGGCCTCGGTGGCACGAAAGAGCTCCGCCAGCGGACCTTCACGCATGCTAACGCGCTTTCTCGCCATTGAGCACCTCCTTCGCCAGATCACGGTACAGGTTGGCGGCCTCCCCATCGGGCTCGTAGGCGATGATCGAAGACCCTTTCACGGGAGCCTCGGCGTAGCGGATCGTCTTCCGGATCCGCGTCGCGAAGACGAGGTCCCCGAAGTTCTCGCGCAGGATGTCGTCGGCCTCACGCGAGTGCGTGATCCGCTTGTCGTACATCGTCGGGACGATCCCCGTGATCGCGACCTTGGGGTTCAGGTTCTCCCGCACCATCTGCAGCGTGTTCTCGAGCTGGACGAGACCGCGCAGCGACAGGTACTCGGTCTGCACGGGAACGATCACTCCCGTCGCGGCAACGAACGCGTTGATCGTCAGCAGACCGAGCGACGGCGGGGTGTCGATGAGGATGAAGTCGTAGTCGTTCTTCACGCTTTCGAGCGCCTTCTGCAACGCACGTTCGCGGCCGATCTGACTCGCGAGCGCCATGTCCGCTCCGGCCAGATCGATGGACGCGACGGCGATGTCGATCTCGCGGGTCGCGATCACGTCGCGAATCGGCATGCGATGGACGAGGACGTCGAACATCGAGCGCTCGATCGTGTCCGGATTCATCCCCTGCGACATCGTGAGGTTGCCCTGCGGATCGAGATCGATGCAGAGGACGCGCAGACCCTTCTCCGCGAACGCGACGCCGAGATTGAGGGTGGTCGTCGTCTTCGCCACGCCTCCCTTCTGGTTCGCGAAAGCGATGATTCGCGTGCCGGAGGGGGCTTTCACCTTTCCGGACTGGCGCATGCCCGGGCGTGGGATGAGGCGAGCGACTGCCATGTAGGGGCTCCTTTCGCCTCCGGCACTCGCGTTCCTTCACATCTCGCGAAGGTCCTCTCAGCGGAAGGCGACCGAGTGCACCACCTCCTCGATCCGCTCCATCTCCTCCTCGAGCTGGGCCGCCGCCGAGCATGCCCGGTCGTCGCCCTCGAGTCTCGCCCACTCCTGCGCCTCGACGACGAGCTCCCGCAGCTCGCCGATCAGAACGGATGGCGCTGCTTCACCGCGAAGCGCCCTGATTCGCCGCAGCCGCTCGAGAACCCGCTCTGCCACTGTCTCCGGTTCGTCCATACCTCGACCGTAGCGGCGAACCTGTCACGTGTCTGTGCCAGATACGTGTCGAAATCGTGTCGGGCTACGCGGCTGCGAGTGCGGCTGCGGGCCGGGGCCGTACCCCGAGCAGCGTCTCGTCGAGCGTCGCCACGAGATCGACGCGGTTGCCGTGCAGCAAGGTCTCGACGAGCGCGCGACGGAGGGCGTCGAGAGCCCGTGCGCCTGGCTTCTCCGACCGCAGGGCGGTGACGAGCGCCGCGCGATCCTTCGCCTTCTCCTCGAGCAGCACCCCGGCGCGCATCGTCGCCGCCCAGACGCCGTCATCGCCGCCGAGGAGGGCGACCAGGGCATCGCGAACCTGACCGGAGCGGAACGGCTCGTCGGCGAACAACGAGAGCTCCCAACGATCGAGGGCCTCTCCGAGCTCTCGATCGTCGTCGGCGAGCAGGAGCCGCTCGCGAAGGTCTGCCGCCACGCGGCCGCGCAGCGCGTCGAGCCGGATCATGTCGCCGAGCGGCTTGCCTGCGGCGATCGGCAGGAGTGGTGAGATCCTGAGCGGCCGGAAGTCGAGCCGCTCGAAGACGACGGGCCCTGCTGCGATCGCGCCCGCGGTCGCGAGCCGGAGTGCGCTAACGGCGTCTGCGAGCTCGGCGGCGGCGTCGGGTGGCTCCCCGTCGCTCGCGTCGAGCTCGCGGCTGAGCTCGAGGACGCAGAGACGGTCGACGTCGCGGCCGAACTCGGGCGGCATCAACCCGAGCGCCTCGGGCCAGAGACCGGAGAGCTCGCCCGACACCGCCGACCGCACCCGGATCCCGCCGCCGAGCTCGACGGTCGAGCCTGCCGAGAGCCCGACGAGCGGGGCGATCGCGGCATACGACCTCGCCGAGCCGAAGAGCGACTGCTCGATCGACGCG
>DASZLW010000381.1:0-16362 GCA_035552175.1 Gaiellaceae bacterium
ATGGGTGCAGATCTGATCGTGGTCGGCGTGATCCGGCCCCAGGGCTGCGAGCCTGACTGGCCCGGAGCCGAGAAGCACGTGCACGGCCTGTCCGATGACCAGCTCGAGCAGCTCGCGGACATACTCTGCTGGGACGACGACACCCCGGAGTCGACGCGGGCTGCGTTGCTCGGCTTGGTCGCCGACTTTCGGAAGCTGTTCGAGGAGCCGCCGCGCGACGTCGACACCATGACGTTCGCCGGACTGCACTACACGATGACCGGCGGGCTCAGTTACGGCGACGAGCCGACGAGCTCGTTCGGCACCATCAACGACTTCGTGAACGCGGGACTCGCCGGCCCGGCCGGGTTCGTGGTGGCGGCGCCGCCGCTCGACTCGATCGACCGTCTCGTTCGGTATGCGGGTGAGCAAGCAAGTTACGACCCCGACCACGAGAACGTCTTCACGCACGTCAAGGCGGTCGGCGAGTGGCTCGGCGTGATGCGGGGTGTCCGGTGAGGATCCTGCTGCAGGCCGACTACCAGCACGAGGAGTTCGACTCGAGCGACCTGAGCGAGGTCGCAGGCGCGATCGAGGCCTTGACGTGGGCCGGGCCAGACACGGGCCAGCGCCCGCTCGCGAACGCCTGCGTGTGGAAGCTCGACGAGTTCGTCGCCGACTTCCAGGATGCGATCGGCATAGTCGGCGATCCCGAGCGGGCGCTGCTGCGGATCCTGAACCGCGCCTGGGAGGCGTAGATCGAACACGAAGCCGTGGCGAAACGAGGCCGGCTCTTCCGGCCTCGTCCGCTCGAAGGGCCGGGCGTCCGCTCTGAGCAACGTCTCGGGCTGCAAGCTCGAGATGCTCGGTGCGGCCGGGGAGGCGAGGTCTGTCCAAGGATCCAACCACCCGGTGCCCGACCGTGTGAGCTTAGCTGCGTCGTCCGGCTGTAGCCGGATGATCACGATCCAACCGACAGGAGGTCTGTCCATGAAGAACGAAGCTCTCGCCCGAGCGGTCGCCCGGGTGCAGGCGCTCCGCGACGCGATCGCCGGTGATCCCGAGGAGATGCTCGAGGAGCTCGACTCGGAACCGTACGGTCGCAGGAAGGGCGCGCTGGAGGCCTACGACGAGACGCTCGACGTGCTGCACGAGGAAGCCGCACCGTATGCCTTCGGAATCGACGAGGTCGTTCTCGCCGCGTTCGAGGGCGCTACCGACGCTCTGGCGGGAGCAGATCAGGTCATCAGGAGCGTCCCGCGGAAGCCGCTCGCCGACTTCGCCCTGGTCTACCAGGGCGACGCGGTGGCCGAACTCGTCTACGAGACGCTCTGCGACCGCGGGCTGACCGAGCAGGAGGCGTTCGGTGCGATCGAGGATCGTTACGACTACGAGCCGTTCGGTCGGCTCGTCGACGACGTCCAGGGCGACTTGGAAGGTGACGAGTGACCGCCCTGCTCGAGGAGAAGCCGGTGCAGCTGCGGCTGCCGGTCGTGACGTGCTCGTACTGCTACGGGATCGGCACGCTCGAGGCGACCGACATCTTCTGCGGCGCTGGCGGCAGCTCGTTGGGGCTCGAGGCGGTCTCCTGTCCGATGTGCGGGCGGCAGCTGATCGAGGTCACGCAGGCGCTGAACCACTGGGACCTCGCTGTCCTCGCTCACAACTCCAACTTCCCGAACGCCGACCACGACGTCCACTCGGTGCAGGCCGTGCAGCCATCACGGTTCCGGCGGACGCCGCTCCTGTGGGCCTCGCCCGAGTGCACCCACCACGCCTACTGCCGAGGCACCAAGGCGAACTCGCCTGAGGCGCTTCGGTCGCGGGCGACGTTCGGCGACATCGTCCGCTTCACCGAGTTCCACCGCTACGACGCGGTGATCGTGGAGAACGTGATCGAGGCCCGCCTGTGGTGCGGCGTCGCCGCTCACGACGAGCCGGACGGCACGAACAAGTGCAGCTGCGCGACGAGCTTCAACCGCTGGTACCGGGACATGCGGGCGCTCGGCTACGACTCGAAGATCGTCTACTTCAACAGCCAGTTCGCGTTGCCGACGCCGCAGTCGCGCGACCGGATGTACGTCGTCTTCTGGCGGAAGGGCCTCCCGGCGCCGGCGCTCGACTTCCGGCCGGCCTCGTGGTGCTCGACGTGTGAGGAGATCGTGCAGGGCATCCAGACCTGGAAGCGGCCGTCGAAGGGAAGCGTGCGGGAGAAGGTGCCGGAGTGGGGCCGTTACGGCCCGCAGTACCTGTACTCCTGCCCGACCTGCTCGAGCTCGGTCGCGCCGGCGGTCGTCGGTGCCCGCTCGGCGATCGACTTCTCGATCAAGTCGCAGCGGATCGGCGACCGCGACAAGGACCTCGCGCCGAAGACGAGGGAGCGGATCAAGGCGGGCCTGCGGCGGCTGCAGACGCTCGACCCGATGGTCGTGCAGGTCGGCGGCCACCTGTACGAGCGCAGGCCCGGCGTCCGGGTGTGGAGCGTCAACGACCCGCTGCGGACGGTCGTCGGCACGCCGAACGTCTTCGCGGTCGTCGACCCGAAGGCCAACAGCGCCGGGATGGTGCTCCAGAAGAGCACGAACGGCACCGGCCGGGGCCTGCTCGAGCCGGTTCCGGCGGTGACCGCGTCGAGCGGCGACCATATGGTCGTCCTCCGCTACGGCGGCCAGTCGGCGAACCCTCGAGCGATCGGCGAGCCGATGGGGACGCTGACCGCTCACGACCGGGAGGTCGGCCTGCTCGTCCCGAACCGGGAGGGCGCCCGCGGCGGCTCCGTGAAGGAGCCGGCGGGGACGGTCGTCGGGCACTCGCAGCACATGCTGCTCGTCCCGAACCGCGAGCACGCCCGCGGCGGCTCTGGGGACGAGCCGGCCGCGACGGTGACGACGGCTCCGAAGCAGCACATGCTCGTGCAGGTGAACCGGAGCACGAAGCGGAACGGGAAGACGGTCGCGGTCGACCGGCAGGCCGGCGCGATGGGAGAGCCGATGCGGACGGTCGCAGGGCATGGCGAGCTCGGCGTCGTCTCGCTCCGCAACCACGGCGGCACCGTGTCCGGCGGCGAGCCGGTCGAGACGGTCGTCGGCGGCGGCAACCATCACGGAGTGCTGCTCTACAACGGCGAGAGGGCCGAGAGCCGCGACCTCGGCGAGCCGACCGGAACGATCACCGCCCGCGACAAGCAGTCGCTCGTGATGCCGTACAACCGCACCGGCGTCGCCCACCCGGACGGCGTACCGATGGGCACGCTCACGAGCAAGGATCGCGAGGCGCTCGTCGAGGTGACAGACGACGACGTCGACAACTGCGACTTCCGGATGCTGCAGTGGCCGGAGCTCCTGCGGGCGCAGGCGCCGTTCGACCACGTCGACGGCCGCCCGTACTTGCTCGAGGCGAACCGCCGGAACGAGCGCGGGAAGGTGCTGACGCTCGCGAACGAGCAGAAGGTCAAGATGATCGGGAACATGGTCTCCAGCCCGGTCGCGACGATGCTCGGGTACGCCCTCGTCGACACCCTCGTCGCATGAACGTCTGGCTGAGCATCGCGGCGGCGCTGCCGGTCGCGATCGCGGTGCACGAGCTCGGACACGCGGCCGCCGCCTTCGCGGCGGGCTACCGGGTCCGGCCGATCGCTCGGAGTTGGCCGCCGGGCGCCGGCGTTCGGATCCTCGCCGGTCGCCGCACGGAGATGACGCCGGCGGCGAACGTCTGCATCCTCCTCGCAGGGCCCGCCGCGAGCCTGCTCTTCTGGTCGCGGCGGTCGTCGTCGGCTGGCTCGGCCTGCAGGAGGCGACCGCACTACTCGGATTCGGGACGCTGCTCGTCCCGGTCCGCGACAACGACGGCTGGGCGGCTCTGAGGGCCGCCCGCGCCCGTCGCAACTGACGGAAGGAGGACCCGTGAGCGACGCGCTGCTCGGGCAGTGGCTGCCGCGTGGCCTCACACGACACGAGAGGAGAAGGATGACCACGCAGAGATTGGAAGAGCTTCGAGTCGAGCTGCGGGCCGAGCGCATCAGCTACGGCGAGCTGGTCGAACTGCAAGGCCTGGTCGGCGAGATCGACCCGGGAGACGCAGAGCTGCTCGAGGCAGCAGGCGTCCCGGAGTCGACCGTGGGCAGGCTCGTCGAGCCGCCTCCGGAGGATCCGCTCGAGCAGGTGATCGAGACCTGCGACGAGCTCGTCGCCGACGGGATCGCCGACGTCTGCTCGATCAAGGCGGGAGGGCACGCGAAGCGGCCGAGCCATCGCGGCGGCGACTACGACCTCGCCTACGCGCAGGGCGCCAAGGACGCCGCCCGCAAGATCCTCGCAGTGCTCGGTCGGGGCTCGGCGACGAGCGACGGCGCCCAGTACGACGGGTGAGGCGGCTGCTGATCCTCGGCTGCTCGCAGACGAAGACGAAGAGCCCGTTCCGGGTCGCGACGCACCGTCGCTACGACGGCCCGATCTGGAAGACGTTCCGGGCCGTCCGCGAGGAGGGCTTCGCCGGCGCGATCGACGTCGAGGTGCTGTCGGCCGAGCACGGGCTGATCCCGTTGCATCACGCCATCCACGACTACGACCGGCGGATGACGCCGGAACGGGCGGCCGAGCTGCGCTCCGGCGCAGCCGCCCAGGGAAGCACCGGCTTCAAGGCGTTGTGCCTGGCGGTGAGCTGGAAGCTCGAGGCCTACGTGCTCGCGCAGGCCTGGGGGCATGTGCCGCCGTACGACGACGCTCTGATCGTCGCCGGCGGCACGTACGTCGAGGCGCTCGACCTGGGCTTGTTCGACCGGGCCGGAGTGCCGGTGTCAGTCGCCGCTGGAGGCATCGGCGAGAAACGAGCGGCGATGCGCCGCTGGATGAAGGGAGAAGGATGATCACCGACGTAGAGGTCGGCCCCGGCGGAGCCGAGAAGTCAGCCGCCCGCGTGACGATCGACGGCGTGTCCGTGTTCGTCGCCCGCAACGACGACGGCGAGGTCACCGTCGGCGTCGACACCGCCGACGCGACCGGCCTGGCCGCCGAGGAGTGGCCCGGTATGTACATATGGATCAACGACTGCACGCTGCACGCCCCGAAGGGCGAACCACGCGACATCGCCGACAAGCCCCGGCCGCCCCGACCGCTGGCGGATGATCTCGAAGAGGACGAGCAGTCGGTCAGGTACGAGCTCGTCTCGAGCGACGTACAGGCGGGGCTGAGCTGGGCCACGGTCGACACGATCATGACGGCGCTCCAGGTGACGTCGACGAGCGAGTTCGAGGACAGGTGCAGGCAGGCGAGCGACGAGCTGGAGGCCTGGACAGACCGCGCGACGCGCGACGTCGAAGGGCCGGCGGAATGAGAGCCATCATCGACCAGGTGCCCGCGCTCGACGACGCGCTCTTCGCCGAGCTCGTCGCGGCGGTCGCGCGAGAGAAGCGGCGGCGGCAGGGCCCGAAGACGCCTGTCCGCCGGTACGAGGCGATGCGACCTCGGCCGAAGAAAGGCTCGTCGACCTACGCGCTGCTCCTGATGGAGCAGCTCGGCTTCTCGGACGAGGCGATCGAGAGGGCTCGCTGCTGGCGGCCCGGGGCGACCGGCGACGCGAAGCTGACGAACCTGGTCGCGCTCGCCGACCGGGAGCAGGAGCTCGAGGCGGCGGGGAAGATCACGCCGGAGCTCCGGCGCCAGTTCGCAGCCTAAGGGCACCGAAGAGGCCGTGAGAGCCGGCCGAAACGGCGCGCTGCCGTGCGGTAGCGTGCCGTCTGTCCAAGGTAGATCCAACTGAGGAGGTAGAAGGTGTCGTCACACACGACCTTGCTGACCTCGTGGGAGGAAGTCCACGAGGGCGGCTTCGTCCGGATCAGCGTGTCCGGCGAGAAGCACCTGGCGGCTGTCGTCAACGCGGTCGTCGCGAACTACGAGAAGTGGACGGGCCGGCAGACGCCGACCGCCGAGCAGCTCGACGAGCTCACCGGATTCAAGGTGACCGTGCTGGTGTCGGGCGAGAACGCGTTCGGTGGCGGGCAGGTGAAGGCCGAGGAGGGCCGGATCTTCCGCGGCACCCGCGGCATCGCGATCCTGCCGAAGGGGAAGACGAAGAACGGCCACACGCTCGCGAACGTCCTCGACGTGTTCGAGGGGTACGGCCACACCGGCGACCTCGGCGAGCTCGTCGAGCAGGCGAAGTCGCACGTCCCGAAGCTGAAGCCGCTGACGCGGGAGCGGTTCGCGGAGCTGCCGAGGCCCGACCTCTCGACCGACCAGTCGCCGCCGTGCACGCTCGCGGTCTACGGCTCGTATCCGACGCCGGTCGGTATCGCGCCGGCGTCGCTCTTCGTCTTCACCGAGTACGAGCCGGAGGACGACATCGTCGACGGGATGCTGTACGTCAGCCCGGAGTACGGGACGAGCGAGCACGGCTCGCAGTACGGCAGCCAGATGCTCTCGATGAACGTCGGCGAGGTCGTCGACTTCGAGCCGATCAGCTTCCGCGAGGCGATCAAGCTCGACGACGACTACGACGAGTCGATCGCGCGGGTCCTTCGCGGGGCGCTGCCGGCGATGGTCGCCTGATGTCGGGCGCGCAGTTCGACGCGGCGCGGACGCGGATGCTCACGAAGATCGGCGACGACGTCGCGCGGGTCGGCTGGAGCTCGATCGGCGTCTTCCCGACCGTGGACGACGATCAGACCCAGCAGTTCATGTACTCGATCGGTCTGCCGACGACGCTCGACCATCCCGAGCTGATCGTCTACGGGCTCCCGTACAGGCAGGCGCACGCCGTGCTGTTCTCCGCGATCGAGGAGATTCGCCGCGGCGCGAAGCTCGAGCCGGGGACGAAGACCCCGAACGTGCTCGAGGGCTACGACGTCCTGATCAGGGAGACCGACCCGTTGACGGCTCCGCATACGTTCGCGGTCGTCTGGTCGGCCGTCGCCGCGGCGGGCCCCGCCATCCAGGGCGCCGCCGAGCCGGAGCCTCGCATCGTCGACGCGGTGCCGCCGATCGTGCAGGTCGTCTGGCCCGACAATGAAGGGCGGTTCCCTGGCGACCCGGACTGCGATCCGGCGACGGTCGCTGATCAGGAGCCGGTGCTGTACGACCGGACGGAGGAGCAGTGATGTCGCCGCACGAAGCCGGCCACGTGAACGTGATCTGCTCCTGCCTCCTCGGGCCGCTCACCGAGGACGGCAAGCCGAGGGACGAGAGCGAGCTCACCTCGGCGCTCGCGAGCCTCGCCGAGTTGGCGCACAAGACGCTCGGCGCCGGATGGAACGGCGGCGTCGTCGTCGAGCGTCGCAAGCTCGAGCATCCGGAGATGGGGGAGGCCGCCGCCTGCATCGCCGCGGTCGACCTGTTCGCTCGGAAGATGCGTCCGCGCAAGCCGCGGCCGGTGCGTGACCTGATCCCGATGATCGACGATCTGTCCGCGTCGCTCCGGCGGCTCCGGGCGGTCACGAGGCAGCGATGACGGCGATGATGCGCGTCTACGTCCCGGCCGACCCGACCGGGCGGAGCGGCGCCGGCGGCTACATCGCCTCCGGTGCTGCGATCGTCGGCTCGGAGCGCGACGAGGGCGGGATCGGCGTCGACTATGAGGGCGCGATCTACCGGCAGTCGGGGATGCGGACGTTCGCCGACCGCTGCTACTACGCCCACAGCCGCCGGATCGTGCTGTACCCGACGGTCGCCCGGGCGGTGCTCCCGGCGACGGCGCTCGTGCCGGTCGGTTGGTTCCACCCGGGGCCGGAGGGCGACTGGCGTAGCGGTAGGGTCGAGGTCGACCCTGGCCGGGAACGCCTGCTCGCCGAGTGGCTCGGGGTCGAGGAGCTCGGCCCGGAGCTGGTGATGGGCCGTGAGTGAGCTCGGTGTGGCGCTCGCGGGCCGGGTCGTGCAGGCGTCGGGCTACGACCGCGTCCGCCGGCGCCGGGCGCAGCGCAAGCAGCGGGAGAAGGGAGTTTCCCTATACGTGCCCGCAGAAGAGCTCGTCCGGGCCGGCATCGACCCGGACGGCCCCGAGCCCTTCTACCGGGTGTGGGGCGTCCCAGGCGGTCGTGTGCTCGTCAACTTCTACGACGAGTCGTGACGATCAGGGAGCTGCTCTCGACGCCGGGCCTGCTGAGCGGCGTCACGGTGAAGGCTCCGCCGGAGTTCCGGGCGCAGTACCCGCGCTCGGAGCTCCCGGAGCTCGTGCTGCGGTCGTGCTGGAGCACGGGCCGCGGAAGGGTCGGTGTCTGGCTCATGGCGCCCGGCGGGCGTGCCTGGCAACTGGCGAAGAAACGGAGCGAGCGCGCCTGGATGCTTCACGACATCGACGCGCTCGCCGTACTCGAATGGGAGGTGATCGAGCTGTGAACAGCGTGATCGACGGGATCGAATACGACGCGAAGCCCGACGGCGGTATCTACCTGAACGACTCGCCGCCGCAGAAGGTGGGCGACCTCTGGTGGGGCACGAGGCTCCGGTGGCGGCGGCAGGGAGACAGGCTGTGGCGGCGGGCGCTCGTGATCGACCTGCACCCGCTCGACGCCGACCGGGTGCACGAGGCGGTTCGCCGGCTCGCCAACCCGCCGCTCGTCGACCGGGTCATAGCAGGCGAGCTGTGAGCGCGTGCAAGTGCGGCCACCCGCGCGACATGCACGTCGGGGTGAAGCACCAGGGCCGCTGTCTCGTCACGGTCCAGTTCGCCGTCGGCGGCCGTCGCTCCGAGCGGTGCTCGTGCTCCCGCTTCTCGCCGAAGGTCACGTGATGGGCGCCAATCCGGCCTGCGAGTGGCTTCAGGCACGGCTGGCCGAGGCGCGGGAGCTGTATCGCGACCTCGACCTCCCGTCCGTCGAGCTGTCGTCGATCGCGCAGGGCGAAGTTCGGCGGGCGGTCGAGCAGCTCGGCTCCGCGCTCGACAGTCTCGACACCGCCCGGTCGCATGAGCGTGGTGACACGATCCTCGACTTCGCCGCCGGCTGGGAGTGGAAGACGATGAAGATCCCGGCGCGGCTCGTCGAGCAGGGAGACGGCCTGGAGGGCGGCACGGTCGCGAGTGTCGAGGAGGTCTGGTCGGCTCCGAGCCTGCACGCGAACGGCCAGAGGGTCGCCGTCAACATCGTCACCGACCGTAAATCGCTCCTCGTGGGGCGAGACACAGAGCTCGTGATTCGTCGGCGGGTGCCGTTGGCGCACGCCGAGCAGCCCGGGTAGGCTCGGGCTACCTCGTTCCTCGTGATGGGAGTGGCCGCCTCGCGCGGCCACTCCCTTTTTTTGCCGTCCGTCGGGCGGGCGATAGGCGAGCGGATGCCTCGCGGTCGCAAACCGAAGCCGGTCGAGCAGCGGATCCGCGAAGGGAACCCGGGGAACCGGCCGCTTCCGGAGCCGCTGCAGCTCGACAACCGGACGCCCCGGAAGCCCGCGGGCCTGCCGCCGGCGGCGGCGGAGCTCTGGGACGAGATCGTCCCGGTGCTCGAGCAGGCGAAGGTCCTGCACTCGATCGACCGGGCGGCGCTGCAGGCGATGTGCATCGAGTGGTCGCGGTACCTCGACGCGAACGCCGACGTCGAGGAGGAGTCGCCCTACGCGCTCGGCTCGATGGGGCAGGTCGTCGAGCATCCGGCGGTCGGCACCGCGCGCACCTCGGCGCACATGTTCCTTCGCTTTGCCGAGCAGTTCGGGCTGACGCCGAGCGCGCGGGCCCGCATCTCGGCGATGGCCCAGGTCGCGCAGGGACTCGATCTGGAGGCGATCCTCGACGCGAAGCCGGAGCCGCTGCCGCTCGGCGGGGAGCGCCCGGATCCCGAGGATGGCTGACGTCGCCCCGACGCTGAGCTACGGCCCGCGCGTCGAGCGGTTCTTCCAGGTTCTGAAGCACACGAAGGGCCCGGCTGCGGGCCGCCCGTTCGTGCTCGAACCGTGGCAACGCGAGTTCGTCGACGAGTTCTACCGGGTCGACGCGAACGGCAAGCGCATCTACCGGCTCGCGGTGCTCGGGATCCCGAGAGGGAACGGCAAGTCGCCGCTCGCAGCCGGCTTCGGCCTGTACGAGCTGCTGACCCAGCGCGACTCCCCGGACATCTTCTGCGCGGCGGGCTCGAAGGATCAGGCGCAGCTCGTGCAGGACTTCGCCCGCGCGTTCGTCGACAGCGGTGGTCTGTCGGCCGCCGGCGTGAAGACGTCGCGGCGGGTGATCACCTGCGACCGCACCCACGGGGTGATGCGGGTGATCAGCTCGAGCGGCTCGCTGCAGCACGGCCTCTCGGTCAGCGCGGCGATCGTCGACGAGCTCCACGCGTTCATGCAGGAGTCGCAGGAGGAGGTCTGGGACGTCCTCTGGACGGCGCTCCACAAGCGGCGCAACTCGTTCGCGCTCGCCATCACGACCGCCGGCTTCAACAAGGCGACGCTGCTCGGCCGGATGTACGACCAGGCGCTGTTGCTCCCCGACGCCGAGGACCGCCACGGCGGCTGCCTCCGGATCCGCCGCGACCTGGAGAACGGGGTGCTGTTCTGGTGGTACGGCGTCCCCGAGCAGCTCGAGAACGACTGGCTGAACGAGGAGCTGTGGCGGGCCTCGAACCCGGCGTCGTGGATCGACGTCGACGAGCTCCGCAAGCAGCTGTTCGGCCTCGGCGGCGACGAGCTCGGCTTCAAGCGCCTGCACCTGAACATGTGGACGGCGTCGCGGGATGCGTGGCTGCCCCACGGAGTCTGGCGGGCGTGCGGGCCGGAGATCGACCCTGACGGCGGCTCGCCGGAGATCCTGAAGATCCCGAAGGGCGCCGACATCTGGGTCGGCGTCGATGTCGGCTGGTACCACGACTCGACCGCGGTCAGCTGGGCCGCCCGCGTCGGTGACCGGATCGTGCTCCGCTCGAAGGTCTGGACGGTCGACCCCGACAGCCCGGGCGAGTACGTGCCGGGCGGGAAGATGCGGCTCGAGCCGGTCGAGAAGTTCATCCTCGAGCGGCTGAAGAAGCAGTTCCGGATCAAGGAGGTCGCCTACGACCCCGACTACTTCGGCCGTTCGGCCGAAGAGCTCGAGCGGAACGGGATCAGGCACACCGTCGAGATGCGCCCCTCCTCAGGACCCACTGCAGCCGCTTGGCAGGCCTTCTACCAGGGCGCCTGCGAGAAAGTCATCTCCCACAACGGCGACCCGGTTCTCGCAGCTCACGTCAACGCGTGCGCGGTGCAGATGACCCTGAACGGGCCTCGGGTGAGGAAGGCGAAGGCGACCCAGCGGATCGACGCGGTCGCCGCCGGCTCGCTCGCCTACGCCCGCTGCGAGCTGAACACGCGCCGCTCGGGCTCGGGGCAGCGCGTCTGGTGGTTCGATCCCTTCGCGGCGCCTGCAGACCCCGGCGACACGAGCGGCGACAGCAGCCCCGAGAAAGGCTGATCCGGATCCCGTAGGCGGGATCCGGATCAGGATCGTCTCAGTGGTTCGAGGCGTCCGCCGGCGGCGCCGACGGCCGAGCCAACGGCGGGAACGGCCGCGCCGGCGGCTGGAGCTCGATCGCCTCGGCCGGGCGTGCCAGCAGCCATCCCGTGAGGCCGCAGACGAACCCGAAGAGCGCAAGGCCGACGAGGAAGTACGCCACCGAGACGCTGCCGATCAGGTCGGCGCTCATGGGGTGCCGTCGTTCGGAACGAACCGGGGCCCGACGCCGTCGGCAGGAGGCCCGCTCGGCATCGGCGGCACCTTCCAGCGTGCGAGGCCGCCCGTCACGTAGAGCGACCCGGTCTTGACCTGCAGGGCGTCGGCGAGCTCGTGGCCGAGGTCGATCGCCGCCATCGCGTGCATGTCGCGGGCGATCAGGAGGTGGTAGTTGACGACGCCGCCGATCGCGCGCTGGACGTAGCGCCCGGTCGCCTCCCACGGCCCGACGGGCTTCCCGTTCTCCTGCTTCCAGATCCACCAGCCCGGGAAGACCGCGATCCCGCTCGTGTACGACGCCCACGGCTGCCACTGCCTGATCCGCCGTCCGGGCCACGGCTCGTTGTAGAGCGCCCACGCGACGTCGACGGAGTGCTCGAAGACGGGCGACCAGACGGGCATGTCCCGGGAGTCGGTTCGGAGTGCGGCCTCGACGCTGCCGCCGATCTCGCTCGCCGGGATGTTGATCTGCGGGGCGCCGCAGTCGCGGCTCGAGACGGCACCGTTCGCGTCGAGGTTGTCGTGCCAGGCGGAGACGAAGCCCTGCGATTCGCCGAGCACGACGGCGACCCACTCCGCGAGCTCCTTGCCCAGCCAGTGTTGCCTGCCGGCCGCGGCGATCTCCCGCGGCAGCACCTGATGTCCAGTACCTAGAGGCATTGGTTCCCTTCGGTCGAGTGGTGCCATTCTGACGCGACCGGCGGGAGTCCTCCATCCCGGGAGTGAGGCCGCTGTCAGTGACGAAGGGCGGCTCACTCCCGAGATGCGCCGGTGCTATCGGCGAGCGGGCGATAGGCGAACCGATGCTCTGGACGATCGTCGCCTCGTTCTCGTTCGCACTCGCCGGTTACGCCTGCTGCGCGCTCCGCCAGCCGCGGAGCCGGAAGCTGCAGCAGGTGATGAGCCGCCGCGACATCGTGCTCGTCCCGGTCGCCGCGGAGATGGCGGTGCGGCTCGGCGAGTGGTCTGACCCGGTGCACGTCCGGCTCGTTCCGTCGGAGAACCCGATGCTCTGGAATCTGGAGGCCAAGCACGCGCCCCGAGAGGTCGAACCGGCGCTCGCCTCGGCCTACCTGGAGGGGAAGAAGCGCGTCCGCGGCAGCGACGTCGGAGGCTACGACTTCGGCACGGTGTGAGGCCGTGCCTGGAGGCCGGCTGCCCGGCGCTCGTCGAGCGCGGGCGCTGTCCGAAGCACAGCCGCGACCAGGAGAAGCGCCGCGGCCGCAACTGGCCGTGGCGGTGGGTGTACGCCGACCCGCGCTGGCCGAAGGTTCGGCGGCTCGCGCTCGTCCGCGCCGGCTTCCGCTGCCAGCACGAGGAGGCAGGCGTCCGCTGCGAGGTCGCCGACGAGTTCGGCCGGGGCCTCGACGCGCATCACGCCTACCCGGGCGGGCTTCAGCAGCTGCTCCTCGACGGCTTCGACCCGTTCGACGACGACCTGATCGTGATCGCCTGCACCAGCCATCACCAGATGCTCGAGCAGGCTGACCGTGCTGCCCGCCGGCCTCGCTAGTGTGGCCCCGCCACGTTGAGGGGCCGGAGGCGGCGGTCGTCTTCTTTCGAGGGAATCGGCCGCCGCTCTCCTCGTTCCGTCCTCCGCCCCTGTGAGACTGCCGCGCGTGGGATGGCGTGTGCCAGGGTGGGTGCGGACAGACGAGCCGCTGCATGTCGCGCTGTACCACGAGAACATCGCCGTTCTGGGCGTGAAGAGGACGGCGCACCGGAGCTGGGCCGCAGAGCCTGCCGACCTGGAGAAGCTGCCCAACCTCGCGATGCTTCACGTCACCGGGTCGAGCAAGGAAGCTGTCCTGATCGGGACCGACTACGCGGCGCTCGTCGAGCTGAACGAGGGCCGGGTTCGGGTGATGGTCGGAGCGAAAGACCCCACGGTGCTCGAGCGGGTGCTGAAGGATCTGGAGAAGCTCCTGCCGGCCGCCACGCCGAAGGACGCGACGGTGCCGGTCACGTTCTGGGTGTTCTCCCACAGCCACGGCCCGATGGCCCGCACCAGGCAGCTGAGCGTCTCCCAGTGGGACGACATCGTCGGCAACTACCCGGAGCCCGCCCGGAAGGAGCTCGAGCGGCTGATGAACGGCTTCCAGCCCTCCCGCGGCGGCCAGCTGATCCTCTGGCAGGGCCCGCCCGGCACCGGGAAGACGCACGCGCTCCGCTCGCTCGCGTGGCAGTGGCGCTCCTGGGCCGACCTGCACTACGTCGTCGATCCGGACGAGATGTTCGGCACCCATGCCGACTACCTGCTCGAGGTTCTGATGCAGGCCGACACCCACGAAGGGCACTGGCAGGTGCTCGTGCTGGAGGACACCGGCGAGCTGCTTGCCGCCGACGCGAAGGTGCAGACGGGCCAGGCGCTCTCCCGGCTCCTGAACGTCGTCGACGGGCTGATCGGGCAGGGCCTGCGGGTGCTCGTGCTGGTGACGACGAACGACGACATCGGCACGCTTCACCCGGCCGTCGCCCGCCCCGGACGCTGCGCCTCCCGGGTCGAGTTCGGCGCGTTCTCGCGTGAGGCCGCCGCCGAGTGGCTCAGCGCGTGTGGCGCCGAAGGGCCCGCACGGTCGCAGACGCTCGCCGAGCTCTACGCGATCGCCGAGGGGTACGCCGCGAAGACGTCGCGGCGGCCCGTCGGATTCGCTTCCTGACCGCGCTCTAGTACGCTCGGAGCCGCGGGCCGCGCGACCTTCGGTTGGGAACCGGCTCGTCCTCTCGAGGACTCGGCGGGCCGGGCGACCGGCCCGCCGCGGTAATGCGATAGGCGACCGGATGCGTCCGCCGGCCCTCCTGTCCCGCCTCGCGCCCGCGGGCTCGCGGCGCGACAACCTCGAAAACCCGAGCGTCGACCTCGTCCAGGCGCTGATCGCCATCACCGACGGCACGACCGTCAGCGCGGTCAGCCTGACCCCGTACAAGGCGCTGCGGCTCACGTCGGTCTATGCCTGCATCCGCGTGATCGCGGAGTCGATCGCCTCGCTGCCGGTGATCGTGCGCGCCGGCGACGAGGAGAGCCGCTCCCGCATGGTCGGCGATCCCCGCGAGCAGCTGCTGAACGTGCAGCCGAACCCCGAGCAGACGCCGATGGAAGTGATCGAGACCTGGATCGCGAACGCGCTCCTCTGGGGGCGCGGCTACCTGTACGTCGTCCGGAACGGCGCCGGCCTCCCGATCGAGCTGTGGGGGCTTCGGCCCGACCGCACCTGGGAGCACCGGATGCCCGACGGCTCGCTCTACTACACGACCACGCTGCGGGACGGCTCGACGAAGCCCTTGCGGGCCGAGGACGTGATCCCGCTGAAGTCGATCTTCGGGCTCAGCCCGGTGATGGCGACCAGGGAGGCGATCGCCGGCGTGATCGCAGCCGACGAGTACGCCTTCCGGTTCTGGGCCAACAACGCCCGCCCGGGCGGCGTGATCGAGACCGACCAGAACTGGGACGACCAGGAGTTCTCCGACTTCAGCCGCCGCTGGCGCTCCGGGCACGAGGGGCTGAAGCGCAGCCACCTGCTCGGGATCCTGACCGGCGGGGCGAAGTGGGCCGACGTCGGCGTGCCGCCGCAGATGGCGCAGATGCTCGAGACACGCGCCTTCGGGATCCGCGAGATCACCCGTGTCTTCCGGGTGCCGCCGCACATGGTCGGCGACCTCGCCGGCACCGTCACCCGTGCCTCGATCGAGCAGCAGTCGATCGAGTTCGTCGTCTACACGCTCCGCTCGTGGCTCGTCCGTGCCGAGCAGGCGCTCCGCGTCGGCCTCTTCATGTCGAAGGAAGACCAGAAGAACCAGGTGTACGCGGAGTTCGTCACCGAAGGCCTGATGCGCGGCGACATCAAGAGCCGCTACGACGCCTACGCGCTCGGCGTCCAGTGGGGCTGGCTCAGCCGCGCCGACGTCCGCCGCTTCGAGCAGCTGCCGTCGATCGACGACCAGCAACTCGACCAGTTCCTCGTCCCGCTGAACCTCGGCACCTCGACGAACGTCGCCGCGAAGAGCCCGGCGAAACAGGGGTTCGTCGCGGAGACCGCGAGCTCGCTCACCTACCTCGCGCTGCTCCTGCGCGGGCAGCCGGGCGGTGAGGAAGCGCTCGCCGCCTGCATCGCGGAGCTGCAACGGCTCCGCGCCGAGATGGCCGCCGGCGAGCCAGAGCCCGAGCCGGACGACGAGCCGCTGACGCCGAGCTCCGAGTTCGGCATCTGAGAGAGCGGGCGATGAAGCCGATCTACGTCCGCACCGGCAAGGTGATCGACGACATTCGGGAGGTCGCGCGAGCGCACGGCTACGCGATCGCCGTGCACGGCTCGTTGCGGGCCGAACGCGACATCGACCTGGTCGCGGTGCCGTGGACGGAGAAGGCGCACGCCTACTCGACGCTGATCCGCGCGGTCGGCAACCTCGCATACCTGCAGCGGCCCAAGGGCGACGACGATCATCAGAAGCCCCACGGCCGCGTCGCCGCCATGTTCACCGTCAAGTACCGTGCGCGCGGCTGCCCGGCGTACGTCGACCTGAGCGTGATGCCGAGGAACACGTGAGATGCGGATGGACGCAGGGATCGCCGCCTCGCAGATCGAGCTCGTCGCGCGCAAGCGCGGGCTGCCCGAAGCACGCTCGCTGCTGAACCAGTACCTCAGCCGCCCGAGGCAGCTCCGCGGCTACACGAAGACCCAGGCGCTCGACGACAACGCCCGCCTGGTGACGATCCTGCGCGAGCGGAACGTCCCGATCTACGGCTGAGGCCGATAGACGCGGGCGATG
>DASZLW010000382.1:0-4239 GCA_035552175.1 Gaiellaceae bacterium
GGGCAGGTCGGCCTTGCCGAGCTTGCGCGTGCCGGCGGTCTCGAGGACGCGGCGGCGCAGGGCCAGCCGCTCGACGAACCCGTCCGCGACTGCCGCCGGGGAGACGAACGTGACGGACGATTCGGCCGCAGCCCGTCCGCGACCCGCGAACATCGGACGCCCGAGCACGGGCTCGGGCGTCGGAATCGAGGCGTTGGCATCGCCCATCGGCGCCCACGCGATCATCCCGCCCTTCACGACGACGTGGGGGCGGACGCCGAAGAACCGCGGCTCCCAGAGCACCAGATCGGCGAGCTTTCCCACCTCGACCGAGCCGACTTCGGAGTCGATCCCGTGGGCGACGGCGGGGCAGATCGTGTACTTGGCGACGTACCGCCGCGCCCGCGCGTTGTCGGCCGGGCCGCCGGTCGCGCCGAGTCGCGCCTTCATCGCGTGCGCCGTCTGCCACGTCCGCACGATCGTCTCCCCGACGCGTCCCATCGCCTGCGAGTCCGACCCGATGATCGAGATCGCGCCGAGGTCGTGGAGCACGTCCTCGGCCGCGATCGTCGTCGCCCGGATCCGGCTCTCCGCGAACGCCAGGTCCTCGGGCACCCGCGGGTTCAGGTGGTGGCACACGATCAGCATGTCGAGGTGCTCGGTGATCGTGTTCACCGTGTGGGGCCGGGTCGGGTTCGTCGACGACGGGAGGACGTTTGGGTAGGAGGCGATGCGGATGATGTCCGGTGCGTGGCCGCCTCCCGCGCCTTCGGTGTGGTAGGTGTGGATCGTCCGCCCGGCGATCGCCTCGACCGTCGACTCGAGGTAGCCCGTCTCGTTCAGCGTGTCGGTGTGGATCGCGACCTGGACGCCGCTCTCGTCCGCGACGCGCAGGCACGCGTCGATCGCGGCCGGCGTCGTGCCCCAGTCCTCGTGCAGCTTGAACCCGCCGGCGCCCGCACGAAGCTGCTCCCACATCGACTCGGCCGAGGTGGTGTTGCCCTTGCCGAGCAGGAGGACGTTGACCGGCATCTCGTCCATCGCCCCGTGCATGCGGGCCAGGGCGAACGTGCTGCCGGTGACGGTCGTCGCCTTCGTGCCCTCCGCGGGCCCGCTGCCGCCGCCGATCAGCGTCGTCACGCCCGAGGCGAGCGCCTCGTCGACGATCTGCGGGCAGATGAAATGGACGTGGCAGTCGACGGCGCCGGCCGTGACGATCCGGCCCTCGCCGGCCAGGATCTCGGTGCTCGGCCCGATCTCGAGGCCGGGCGTGATCCCGTCCGAGATGTCGGAGTTGCCCGCCTTGCCGAGCGCGGAGATGCGGCCGTCGCGGATTCCGATGTCGCACTTGACGACGCCCCAGTGGTCGAGCACGACGGCGTTCGTGATCACGAGATCGGGTGCGCCCTGGGCCTGCGTCGTCGTTCCCTGCGCCATCGACTCCCGGATCGTCTTGCCGCCGCCGAACACGGCCTCGTCGCCGCCGAAGCAGTCGTCGCGCTCGATCTCGATCCACAGATCGGTGTCGGCGAGGCGGACAGAGTCGCCGGTCGTCGGCCCGTAGAGCGAGGCGTAGCGGTCGCGCCCGATTCTCATCCGAGCGGATTCTCGAGCCGGAGTCCGGGAACCTTGCGTCGCCCGGCGAGCGCGACGAGCCCGACCTCACGCGAGACGCCCGGCTCGAACCTGACCGACGTGCCCGCCGGAACGTCGAGCCGGAAGCCCGTGGCCGCAGCACGATCGAGCTCGAGCGCCGGGTTGACCTGCGCGAAGTGGACGTGCGAGCCGACCTGGATCGCGCGGTCGCCGGTGTTCGTCACCTCGATCGAGAGAACCTCACGGCCCGCGTTCAACACGTGCTCGCCCTCGGCGACCCTGAGCTCACCGGGAATCAAAGGATCGGCTCGTGGAGCGTGACGAGCTTCCGCCCGTCGGGGAACGTCGCCTCGACCTGAACCTCGTCCACGAGCTCCGGCACCCCCTCCATCACGTCGTCGCGGGTGAGCACCTCGCGGCCGGCCTGCATCAGCTCCTCGACGGAGCGTCCGTCGCGAGCCGCCTCGAGCACCCAGCAGGAGAGCAGCGCAACCGCCTCGGGATGGTTCAGCTTGACGCCACGCGCGAGGCGCTCCCTCGCGACCATGCCCGCGACGGAGAGGAGAAGCTTTTCTTGCTCGTTCGGGGAGAGCCGCATCTCGGCTCGAGCTTAACCCCGCGGGCCGGTCGCGTCGGCGTTATCCCGCTCGTGCAGCCTCGAGCGGCCGGGCGAGGCGGTTGCCGACGGTCACGACGTCGCCGACGACGAGGAGCGCGGGCGACTCGAGCCCGGCGGCGCGCGATGCGATGTCTCGGAGCTCGCCGGTGACCGAGCGGCCGTCGGCGTGGGTGCCGCGCGAGACGACCGCCGCCGGGGTCGACGGGCTCTTCCCTGCGGCGACGAGGCCATCCGCGATCTCCGCGAGATGCCCGAGGCCCATGAAGACGACGACCGTTCCGGGAGCGGAGGCGAGCTGTGCGTAGTCGAGGTTCTGACCCGAGGCCGAGTGGCCCGAGACGAGGGTGACCTGGGCGGAGAGCCCGCGATGGGTGACGGGGATCCCGACCGAAGCGGGCACGGCGGACAAGGCCGACACGCCCGGGACGACCTCGAACGGGATGCCCGCGGCAGCGAGTGCCTCTGCCTCCTCGCCGCCGCGGCCGAAGATGAAGGGATCGCCGCCCTTCAAGCGGACGACGTCGAGCCCCTGGCCGCCGAGCTCCACGAGCAGCTCGTTCAGCGGCGCCTGGCGGACGTCCTCGCGCGGGATCACGAGCGCGTCGACGGGCGCCTCCTCGACGAGCTCGGGTGCAACGAGCACGTCGTAGACGAGCGCGTCGCAGCGACGGATCAGCTCGAGCCCGCGAACCGTGACGAGGCCCGGGTCTCCCGGCCCTGCGCCCACGAGGAACACCGTCATCCGAGCCTCTCCGTGACCACGTTCTCGAAGTAGTCGCGGCGCTCCTCGTACGTGGCAAAGCGCTCCTTCACCTCGGGCCGCATCGCGCGCAGCTCCTCGGCGAGCTCCGCGTGCTCGGGCCCGACGAGCTCCGCGATCTGCGACCGAAGCCGCTTCGCGAGTGCCGGCGAGGCGCCGCCAGTCGAGACCGCGACCGCGATCGGGCCCTCACGGTGGACGGCCGGGAGGATGAAGTTGCAGAGGTCGGGCACATCCGCGACGTTGCAGAGCATCTGGCGCGCCTCTGCGTCGCGGGAGACGCTCTCGTTGACCGGGCGATCGGATGTCGCCGCGATCACGAGGAACATGCCGTCGAGGTCGCCGGTCTCGTACGGGCGCTCGATCCACTCGACATCGAGCTCGGCGAACCCGGGATCGAGCACGGGCGAGACGACGGTCACGACTGCGCCGCACGTGCAGAGCCCCGCCGCCTTCTCGAGCCCGACCGTGCCGCCCCCGACCACGAGGCAGCGCCGCCCCGTCAGGTCGAGGCAGGCCATGTAGAAGTCCCTGGCCATTACTCCGGCGTTTCGGAGGGAACGATGCCCTTCTCGTCGGCGTAGGCCTGCACGAGCTCGTTCACGGCAGGCTTCCCCTGGTTGAACGCGTAGTTGATCTTCACGAACGGCTCCCAGTCGCCCGGGATCGCGTCCTCCGGAAGGATCGCCTCGACCGGGCACTCCGGCTCGCACGCGCCGCAGTCGATGCACTCCTCCGCGTCGATCACGAGCATGCGGTCGACCTCGTGGATGCAGTCCACCGGGCAGACGCTCTGGCACGAGATGTCCTTCACGTCGATGCAGGCTTCACCGATGATGTACGTCATCGCTTCTTCAGGCTCCTATCGTCGCTAGCCGGGCTCCGGCCCTTCCGAGCCGGAGCACGATCTCGTAGTCCTCGGTCGAGATCGTCACTCCGTATTCTCCAGGACCGACCGCACTCACGGACAGCTTCTCGATCGTGCGGCCCTCGAGCGTACCGAGCGCGTCGTTCAGGTCGCGCGCCGACTGGGTCAGCTCGCGGCCGAGCGGCAGCCGGCGGAAGAGCCCCAGTGCGGCCTGCTCGCCCTCGGGGCCGTACACCGACCGGACACGGCCCGTCTGCAGGCCGAGCTCGAGGAGTTCCGCGAGCGCGTCTGCGTCGTCGCCGCCGATCTCGCCTTCGTCGACGGCCGCGACGACATCTGCGAGCCGGCCGCGCCGCGCCTCGTCCTGCACCATCGCGAGCACGGCCTGCGCCTCGGCGCGGGCTACCTCGGCCGCCT
>DASZLW010000383.1:0-5158 GCA_035552175.1 Gaiellaceae bacterium
GCCGCTACCTAACCACTCGGCCAAGGCGCCGGAGCTGTCTGATCGTAGCTACCGCGTCGCGAGGTTCAGGCTCACCCCGCCGAGCTCGAAGCCGGTCGGAGCTGCCGCTCTCGACTCGATCTCGGCTCGCACGGCTGCTCGTTCCGCCTCGGAAAGGTCGGCGAGCGCGAGGGCGACGGGGCCGCGGAGCTCGCTCACGAAGAACCAGAGCTCTTCCCGATCGGCGAAGCGGTAGGCGACCTCGAGCTCCTCGACCTCCGGCTCGGCGAAGCCGGCCTCGGCGAGGAGCCGCGCGATCGTCTCCGGGTTGCGGCGCGCCGAGAGGCGGATCTCGTCGTCCGTTTGCGGGGGCAGGTGGCCGCGGGCGACCATCGCGTCGGCGGGCACCGTCATCCACGGGTTCCGCTCGCGCGCCGCCCAGACCGAGAACGCGAGCGTCCCGCCGGGGCGCAGGACGCGGCGGATCTCCGCCAGCGCGGGCGGCGGGGTGCCTTTGAGGATGTAGCCGAAGCGATTCAGCACGCCGTCGACGGATGCGTCCGCAAGGTCGAGCCGGACGGCGTCGAGGACGCGGAACTCGGCGTTCGTCACACCTTGCTCCTCGGCGACGCGCCGGGCAACGTCGACCATCCCTGGTTCGCGGTCGCTCGTGATCAGCCGGCCTTCCGGGCCGAGCGCCGGGGCCGCCAGGAAGCCCGTCTCCCCCGCTCCTGCCGCCAGCTCGAGGATCGTCTGCCCCGGCTGCGCGTCGAGATGCGCGACGAGCCACTCGCTCACCGGCTTCGTGCCGCGCCAGAGGAGCTCGCGGCCTCGCTCCCATCGCGGGGCCATCGCCTCCCACTGGTCGGTCGCGGCACGCGGATCTGTCACAGCGAGACGAGCTGGGCGAGCTCGTCCACGGACGGCTCCCACTCGCCGGCGGCGGCGTTCGCCCGCACCTGCTCGGGCGTCATCGCCCCGGCGATCACGGAGCACACCGCCGGCTGTGCCGCGAGGCCGCCGATCGCGACGTCGAGCAGGCCGACGCCTCGGTCGGCGGCGAAGGCTTCGAGTGCCTCGATCCGCGACCACTTCTCGTCGGAGACGTTCAGACGGCCGGAAAGCCGCGTGCCGGACGGCTCGGCCGCGCCGCGGCGGTACTTGCCCGTCAGCAGGCCGCTCGCGAGCGGGAAGTACGGGATGAAGCCGATCCCGAGCCGTTCGCAGGCCGGGAGCAGGTCGTCCTCGACTCCGCGCTCGAGCCAGGAGTACTCGTTCTGCGCCGACACGAACCTCGCGATCCCGAGCTCGGCCGCGACGGCGTCCGCCTCCTCCACCTGCGCCGCCGACAGGTTCGACGAGCCGATGAACCGGACCTTGCCGGCCTCGACGAGCTCGTTCATCGCGCCGAGGGTCTCGGCGATCGGGGTCACGCCGTCGGGGCGGTGGTACTGGTAGAGGTCGACGTGGTCGGTGCCGAGTCGTTCGAGCGAGGCATCGATTGCCGCGCGGACGTGGTCGGGATGGCCCCGGGCGACGGAGTGGTCGTCGCGGCCGCCTCCCCACCCGAACTTGGTGGCGATCACGGCCCGGTCGCGGCGGCCTTCGAGCGCACGCCCGAGGAACCGCTCGCTCTCGCCGTCTCCGTAGCTCTCGGCGGTGTCGAACAGCGTGATCCCGACGTCCACCGCAGCGTCGACGACGGCGCGCGTCGCCTCGGCGTCGAGCCGCCAGCCGAAGTTGTTGCAGCCGACGCCGACGGCCGAGACCTCGAGCTCCGACGCGCCGACCTTCCTGATCCGCATCCCGCCGAGCCTACCGGTGCGCCGTGGCGCCTCGACGGCGGGCGACGACGTGGAAGACGTGCCAGTGCTTCGTCTTCCCGATCGCGGTCGGGCCCTCGCCCTCGAACTCCTCGAGCAGCTCGACGTCGAACAGCTCGAGGAGCCTCTCGATCTGGGGGCGGGTCTGGACGAGCAGCCCGCTGCGCGCCCACTCGTCGTTCCGGCCGAAGAACTGGCCCGCGAACCGGCCGCCGGGGACGATCGAGTCGACGATCCGGCGCCAGAGCTCCGGGAAAGCCGCGTGCGAAGCGAACGGGAGCGTGAAGCTCGCGTTCAGCAGCTCGCAGGCAGGCCAGGATGCGTCCTCGAAGCGCGCGACGGCCGTCTCGAGACGCACGGCGTCGTCGCCGGCGAGCTCCTCGATCCGTTCGATCGCCTCGGTCTCGCGGTCGATCGCAAGCACGCGCCATCCGCGCCGCAGCAGCTCGAGGGTGTCGCGCCCCGTCCCCGCGCCGAGGTCGACGGCGAAGCCCGGCGTCTCGAACCGCTCGGCCGCATCGAGCAGCGTCGGCCTCGCGTCCATCCCCGCCGTACGGAAGTAGCGGCTCCACGGCTTCCAGGTCTCACCGAGTACCCGGAGCCAGTTCCCGTGCGTGATCCTGTCGAGCGCGTCGCCGTCGTAGCCGGCCTCGCGGAGCGCGTCGAGGAGGCGCGGCAGGCCGGCGATGCCGCCGAGCTCCTCCGAGACCTCTGCGCCGTCGAAGTCGGAGCCGAACGCGACGTGGTCGATCCCGATCCGGGAGGCGATGTAGTCGATGTGGCGCACGATCCCGGAGAGCGGGAACCGGCCGTCGATGCCGCCGTCCTCGCGGATGAACATCCCGCCGAAGTTGACGCCGACGACGCCGCCCGACTCGCCGATCGCGTCGAGCTGCCCGTCGGTCAGGTTCCGGCTCGCCGGGCACAGGGCGTGTGCGTTCGAGTGCGTCGCCACGACCGGTGCCTGCGTCAGCCGCGCGACGTCCCAGAATCCCGCCTCGTTGAGGTGCGAGACGTCGACCAGGATCCCCATCAGGTTGCAGGCGTGGACGAGATCGACGCCCGCCGGCGTCAGGCCGGACCCGGTGTCGGGCGAGCCCGGGAACTGGAACGGAACGCCCTCCGCGAAGGCATTCGGGCGCGACCAGACGATTCCGAGAGACCGGAGGCCGCGGTCGTACCACGCCTCGAGCTCGGAGAGGTCGGGAGCGAGCGGCTCGGCTCCCTCCATGTGCATGATCGCGTTCACCCGGCCGGGGACGATCTCCTCGACGCGCCGGACGATCGACACCGGAAGCCGCTCGAGCACGGCCGCCTGCTCGGCCGCGTTCCGCCGGGCGCGCTCGTACGGGAGCGGCGGAGCGGCCGGCACGGCATAGGGCGCCCGGGTCGGTAAGGCCGGCGGGTCGTCCGAGGACCAGAGCGCGAAGAAGCCTCCGGCGAACCCGACCCGCGGAGCCTCGTCGAGGTCGATGTGCTGCGGCTCACCGCCGCTCCAGACGCGATACACGAGATCGTTGTGGCCGTCGAGAATCACGCGGCGCATCGTATAAACCGGCTGGTAGCGTCGCCTGCGTGAGCGACGAGACGCACGACCGCGGGCCTGACCACGACCACGGGCCTGACCACGACCACGGGCATGACCACGACCACGAGGGCCACGACCACGGGCACAGCCACGAACACGAACACCAGGACGAGGAGGCGCCGGATGTCTCCGGCTGGGTCGCGGGCAACCAGAAGGCGAGCTGCCCTGCCTGCGGCGCGAGCGGCGCACTGACACTCGGCGGCGGCGTCTTCTGCCCCACCTGCGGTGAGGTCACGATGAATCCCGGCTACGCCCCTCCGGCCCCCGCGCCGGACACCGGCGACGCCTGAGGGTACCCTCGGATGCATGGCGTCGAGCCATGCCGGCCACAGCCACAGCCACAGTTCGGCTCACCACGGTTCGGCCCCCCACGGGCACGGCCATCCCGTCGCGGAGAGCGCCGACGCGCGACGGCTGACCACCGGTCTCGCGCTGATCGTCGCGTTCATGACCGGCGAGATCGTCGCGGGGATCATCGCCCACTCGCTCGCCCTCCTTTCGGACGCAGCCCACATGCTCACGGACGCCGGCGCGCTGCTTCTCTCGCTCGTCGTGCTGCGGCTCGTGAAGCGGCCGGCCGAGGGGAACGTGACCTTCGGGCTGCGGCGGATGGAGGTGCTGTCGGCGCAGGCGAACGGGGCGACGTTGCTCGTGCTCGCGGGCCTGATCCTGTTCGGCGGCATCCAGCATCTCGTCCATCCGCCCGACGCGAGCGGTGCGACGGTTCTCGGGGTCGCGCTGGTCGGGATCGTCGTCAACGTGGTCGCGACCCGGGAGCTCGCGAAGGCGAACCGCGAGTCGATGAACGTCGAGGGCTCGTTCCAGCACCTGCTCACCGACCTGTATGCGTTCATCGCCACAGCGGTCGCGGGTGCCGTGATCCTCGCAACCGGGTTCGTGCGAGCAGACGCGATCGCGGCTCTGCTCGTCGCCGCGCTGATGCTCCGTGCCGCCTCGGGACTGCTTCGCTCTTCCGGACGGGTGCTGCTCGAGATCGCTCCGGCAGGCCTCGACGTCGCCGAGATCGGGCTCGCGATGGCGCGCCATCCGCAGGTCGCCGAGGTGCACGACCTGCACGTGTGGGAGATCGGCTCGAGCTTTCCGGCGCTCTCCGCGCACGTTCTCGTCGAGGGCGACGCCGACTGCCACGCGATCCGGCGCGAGCTCGAGCACATCCTGAACGAGCATTTCGAGATCGACCACACGACCCTCCAGGTCGACCACGTCCAGGACCGGCTGCTCCAGATCGGGGCCCCGCCGTCCGAAATGCACTAGCCGCACTCGGCGAGCCCGCCGAGCGGACGCGGCCGTGTCACCACTTCCCAACATCCGGGTCGCCAAACTGCAACCCACGAGCCTGGCGCGGCTTGCGACAGTCGAGGTGCCGCGGCGCCGAGGGTGAGGTGCCGCGCCCATCGAAATCTAGGACGTAGGAGGGTTCATGTCGCGCAAGCGCGCACTGTTTGGCCTGCTCGTAACGGCCGCGATCGCCATCGGAGCCGTACTGGCCACCGGGGTCGCAGGGGCCGCTCCCCCATCGTCTTCCGCCGGGCACTCCGGCGCGGAGGCGACGGCGACGCCGATCAAGCACGTCGTCGTGATCTTCCAGGAAAACGTCTCCTTCGACCATTACTTCGGCACGTACCCGACTGCCTCGGGCGCCGACGGGCAGCCGTTCACAGCCCGCCCCGGTACTCCGGCAGTGGACGGGCTGACGCCCGCAACGGCCTCGACGATTCCCGCCTCGATGCGCCACACCTCGGATCTG
>DASZLW010000384.1:0-6505 GCA_035552175.1 Gaiellaceae bacterium
CGACCACAGAGCCTTCTATCCGGATCGCAGGCGTCATACGTCGTCCACCCGTCGCATCGCGGTGGCGGGGCTCGTGGATGGGCCGGCGCTCCGCTCGCGCCTGGGAAAGCCACGCATCCTTCGCGCCCTCGACGTTTGCGCGAGCTTCACCTTCGCTCGCCCCATAGGCTAGACAGCGATCTAAGCTAAGTCCGGGACCACCCCAACCCAGAGCTCATCCTCAGCGCTGTAGAAGACATTGATCTCGTATCCGTCGAGGACCGCCTCTGCCACGGTTGAAGGATACGAACACGGCTCGCGTAGTTCAATCGGCCGGCGCCAGCCCTACGACGCGGACTGTCCATCAGCGGCGTAGCACCGGGGTCTGCACACCGCGGCCGAAACCCGGCATTTCCGGCAACCACGACACCGCATGGTTGAGCCAAAGCGGCTCTGGACAAGCCCTTTGATACCCCCAACGGGGTTCCCGAGCAAATCGTGCGACGCTCCTACATGGACTCGGGCTCGAGCCCCTCGACGAACGTGGCCGGACTAACGACCGGCGGTTTGTTGTCCTCGAGCACGAGCAGGTCGGCGTCGCCGCTCACGAGCGCGTCTGCTGAGGATTCGCGAGTAAGCGCGATCAGGTAGTCGTCCTTCGGATCGCGGGAGATCGGGGCCTCGACGGCGGGGTCTGGACGCGCCTCCGCTATCGAGGCGAGGCCGGCGACGTACTGCTCGGCCTCGTCGATCGTGACGTACCCGCGGAACTTCTCGCGCTGTAGGACTCCGAGAAGTTCGGCCAGAAGATGAGGGCAAACGACGAGACGCGCACGCTCCTCTCGGACCGCTCGGACGATCTCAGCGGGAGGCCCGTTGGGCGTGATGATCGCCGAGACGAGAACGCCCGGGTCGACGACGATCCGGCGCACCTACGCCGCAGGCGAGTCGCGCTCGGCGCGAAAACTCTTCAGCTCGGCGTACGCGAGAGCAAGTGCCTCGTCTGAATCGAGAGCGTTCGCGGCATTTCTGGCCCACACGCGCTCGACGATCTCGAGTCCGAGGTAGCGGCGGAGCGCGTCCTCGACAAGCTCCGACTCGTCGCGACCGGACCCCGCGGCGGCGGCCTCCGTCTGGCGAAGTACGTCCTCGTCGAGGTAGAGGGTTGTCTTCTCCTTTGCCATCACCTAATCGTCGCACACGGCGCCTCGATCACCCGTGTCAGACGTGCTCACCCGTGTCATTCGAGAGCGTTCGCGCACACGGCGTGCCCCCCTGGGTGCACCCCCGCAGCGAGTAAAAGCGCGATTAGCAGGGCTGTTCGAATCCAAGCGGGCCCATTTCGTGTCGAAAGGTATGCCGGTTCGCTTTTGATCTGCCGCTGCTGCTATCCGCGCGACGTGTGTCCGCGACCGGCTTGTGACTCCCGACAAGCCGATTGACTCTCCGACTGTTGACGCACGGTCGTTCGGGCTCATCGCCGATGGCGCCGCGACTGGACAAGGTCACTTCCCGTGGGATATGGGCGCCGGGCAACGGCAGGGCAGGACGGGAGCGTGGTAAAGAGCCTTCGGTGGAGGCGAGAGCCGCTGACCGAGCCTCACGGCGGGTATCCGGAGACCCCGGACCTACAAGGCTGTCCGGGCTCGCTCCTCTCGTGCGCACGGGGTCGTCCGGAACGGCGTCCGCATTCGGCGCCCTGTCGGCCATGGGTGTGGCCGAGCGGTCGGCGTATGCCCGTGCCCTGCAGGCAGGCGCAGGAAATGCTGCCCTGAGACGGCGCTCGCGGCGACCGTCCCGGTCGACGTGGCCGCGGCCGGAACCGCTGGGACGGTGCCACTGGACGCCGCGGCCGCCGGAGCCGCGGCGACGGTTCCGGTCGACGCTGCGGCGGCCGGGACGGCGACAACCGTCACGGCGGGTGCTACAGGGACCGGGGCGACCGCGGGAGCCACAACGCTCACGGGACTCACCGCCGGCGGCGCCACGGTCGACGCGGTCGCAAGCGCGACGATCGCCGATGTCGGGGGCGCGATGACCGCGGGCGGGGCGCCGGCAGCCGCCGCCGCCGCCGCCGAGCGAGCAGGGCGTGCCGTCTGCGACCTACGACTACCTCGTCCGGCAACTGACCACGGCGCCGCTCACCGCCGCCGAGAGGCAACTCCTGAAGGCCGTGGCGGGAGGCGTGTTCGCGGCCTGGAAGCGCAAGTCGGGCTTCCCGGAATGACGGGGCCAGTTCGTTCAGCGTGGTCTTCAAGTCGAAGCCGGGCGCGGCGATCGGCTCCGTGCACGTCGGGATCGTCGGCACGGCAGGCGTTGCGACCCTCGAGAGCGCCGCGATCCTGCGCGTCAAGCGCCGAGCAGCCCCGGGGATGCAACGGATCGCACCGACGACCTGACGACTCAGTCGTGCCTCGGCCCTTTCGGGCCTTTCCCGCCTCGATGGCCGTGTCCCGTCACATGGCCGGGCGGGACGTGCGGAGCGGGAGCGGCCGCCGCGACCGGCAGGAGCGCCGCGAGCCGCTCGATCGGCTGCTCGATCGCCGAGAGTGCGACGCCGGTCGGCCCGCCGTCGCTCGCGAGATCGCGCAGATGCCGGGTCAGGTCGGCGGCCTGGTTCGACGCGTCCCGTGTGTTTCCGCCGGCGAGTGATCTCGCGACGTCGTCGAGACGGTGGTCGAGGTCGTCTCCCACGGCCGGGTCGAGCGCACCGGCCGATTCGGCGCGGAAGATCGCGGCGCGTGCCTCGGTGATCGCTTCGGCCGGAGTCGCCGCCTGCTGCCTGGCGGCGGTGGTGCGCGTCTTCGCCGTGGTGCGCACGGTCGACTTCGCCGCACGACTGTGGCGAGCGGGCGCCGCCGCCGAGCCGTGCTTCGTGCCCGACCCGGAGACGGCCATCGCTGCGAGCACTGCACCCGCCGCAAGCACGAGGACGGCGAGGATGGCGACTGGTCTCCTACGCACTGCTGCAAGGATCCGGGCCCGCCGGTTCGCGTACTCGTGCCGCTCCTGTTCGAGCTCGTCGCCGAGCGGCACGATTTCGGTCGCCGCGGGAAGCGTCCCGCTCGTCAGAGGTACGGTGAGCGGCTCGTCGATCGCCCCGGCGATCCGCCGGGCGAGCTCCCCCGCCGACGACGGCCTCGCGTTCGGCGACACGGCGAGACACGCCACGACCGCGTCGCTCAACGCTGCGGGCATCGGCACGAGGCCTCCCGGAGGAGTGAACTCGCCGAGCTCGCGCTTCCTGACGAGCTCGCCCAGCGAGGACGCCGGGAACGGAATCTGGCCCGTCAGGAGCTCGTACAGCACGACCCCGAGCGAGTAGAGGTCGGCCGCCGCGGTCACCTGCTCGCCGCGGGCCTGCTCGGGCGAGAGGTACGCCATCGTCCCGAGCACCGTGCCGATCTCGGTGTGGCGGGTGGCGGCGAGGGAGCGGGCGATCCCGAAGTCGGCGAGCTTCACGATCCCGTCCGAGCGGAGCAAGATGTTCTGCGGCTTCACGTCGCGGTGCACGAGCCGCTCCGCGTGCGCGGCCTGCAGGGCCGAGCAAACCTGGGTCGCGACCTCGACCGCCTCGGCTAGCGGAAGCCGTTCGCGCCGGCGGAGCTCGTCCCCGAGCGTGCCCCCGTCGACGTATTCCATGACGATCGAGAGACCGCGCTCGTTTTCCCCGATGTCGTAGACCTGCACGACGTGGGGGTGAACAAGCCTGGCCGCAAGCCGTGCCTCGCGCAGGAACCTCGCGCGGAACGCCGGGTCGTCTCCGAGCGACTCTGCGAGAACCTTCAGCGCGACCGGCCGCTCGAGCTCCGTGTCCCGCGCGAGGTAGACGGTTGCCATCCCCCCGCGGCCGAGGATCCGCTCGACCTCGTATCGCCCTGGAAGGGCCCGCTTGTGCGTCAGCAGATCTGCCACGTCTCAGGCCTCTCGCTCGGTCTATCCAATCCGCCCGGATCGAGAACCCGGCGCCGGAGCAGCCGAGAAAGCCTAGTGGCTACAGGAAATACGAGCCGAGTACTGTCGCGATCACGACCACGGCAACAACGAGGACGCCAACCAATTGAGCTCCCACGAGGACCCCCTTTCCTGGTTCGGGACAAAACTTTGTGACAGACGACACATAAACAGATGTGATGCTTCGATAGAGCAGAGCTTATCTATCTGATCGGCTGCCGGGGGTGAGTTCGGGAGCAATGGCCCCGTAACGTGCGAACGGCCCGGTCAGCTGACCGGGCCGTCCCCCCGAAACCCCGTCCGCTTGGACTAGGTGACCTTGAGGTCGCCCTTCATGCCGCCCGCGGCATGTCCGGGGACCGTGCAGAGGTACTCATACGTGCCGGCCTTCGCGAACGTGACGGTCAGCGTCGCCGACTGTCCCACGTTCAGCATTTTCGTGACCTTGCCTGCGCAGGCGTTCAACGAGCCGCCCTTGTTGCTCGAGCAGACCTTGAAGTCGTGCGGGATCGCTCCCTTGTTCGTGACCTTGAACGTCACGGGCCCGTGCTTGAGCTTCTTCGACGAAAGAGTGAAGCTGAACTCGGCCGGCTTCCCGGCCGTCACCGTGACCGTGGTCGCCTTCTTCGCCGTGTTGTGCGCCATCGCCGGAACCGCCACGAACAGCGCGGACGCTGCCGAGACGAGGGCGAGGACAGTGAGCCGTGCGTGAGACATCTTCATTCGAACCCTCCCAGAGTCGTATTGCTTCCATCGTTCCCTCTCCGCGTGAATAGAGATTGAGCACGCAGGGAAGAGACCGTTAAGGAGCCGCAAGCTCCCGTAATACCTCGCGGAGCCTGCCGTGAAACGCCAGCAGGCTAGCCGTCGACGTTGACGAACGCCGTGAGAACCGCGAAAACCCCGGCGGCGAGGAAGATGATCCCGATCAGGGTGAGGACGTCGCGGACGATGCGCGCGAACGTCCGCTCACGCCGGTTGTCCGCGCCTCGGGGACCCCATACGCGGGTCAGCAGACGCTGGCCCGTGCGCTCGTTCGACCGGTTCCAGTTGCTCGTGAGCAGCGCGGCCTCGAGGAGCAGTACAAACCCGAGGACGAGTCGCACGACCGTCCTCGTCGTGCCAGGGATCGAGTCGGCCGCGTGGACCAGCACGAGCACGAGGCAGACGATCGCGGCGACGAGGGTCGCAAGTGTCGCCCGGCCGAAGAGATCCGACGTCGGCGCGGGAGGCGGAGGTGGCGGTGGGGCTACCGGAGCAGGCTTCGCTGCGGCGGCCTGGGTGCGGCGATCGATCTCCTTCCCGAGCACGACCCCCGCGGCGCGCACGTAGCGCCCTGCCTTCGCCGCCCGATGCTCCTTGTCTCTCACGGGGATAGCGTATCGCCCCGTCCGCAGAGGTTGCGCCCGCTGGGCCCGATGCGCCCTCGCTACGATCGGCCCATGGCCAACAGGCGCTTCATGGTGGGCGAGCGGGTGCTCGCCTCGCACGAGCAGGGCGGCGGGAACCACGAGGAAGGCACGGTGTACGACTTCTACGAGCTGCTCATCAACCAGGAAAGCATCCCGAAGGTCGTCGTCGACTTCGACGACGGCCGGCGCGTTCTACTGACCGCGGTGGAACCGGATGTGATCGCAATCGAGGAGGATCAAGTGAACGACGAGTTCGATGAGGACGAGCCCGACGTCGACGAGCCCGACGAGGCCGACGATGACGATCTCGACGAAGAGGACGACGGCGACGACGCTGACGACGGCGAAGACGAGGCGGACGAGTAGCGACCAGTAGAATGGACTCGATGGACGAACCAGGATCGATGCACGAGACCGGAACGATGCGCGTCAAGAGCGGTCTCGCCGAGATGCTCAAGGGCGGCGTGATCATGGACGTCGTCACGGCGGAGCAGGCGAAGATCGCGGAGGAGGCCGGTGCGGTCGCCGTGATGGCGCTCGAACGGGTGCCTGCGGATATCCGCGCGCAGGGCGGTGTCGCGCGCATGTCCGACCCGGGGATGATCCGCGAGATCCAGGAGGTCGTCTCGATCCCGGTGATGGCGAAGTGCCGCATCGGGCACTTCGCCGAGGCGCAGATCCTCCAGGCACTCGAGGTCGACTACATCGACGAGTCCGAGGTGCTGACGCCCGCCGATCTCCAGCATCACGTCGACAAGTGGGAGTTCGAGGTGCCGTTCGTCTGCGGCTCGACGAACCTCGGCGAGGCGCTCCGGCGCGTTGCCGAAGGCGCGGCGATGATCCGCACGAAGGGCGAGGCCGGCACGGGCGACATCGTCAACGCCGTCACGCACATGCGGTCGGTGTTCGGTGCGATCCGCCGGCTCGGCGCGCTCCGCAGCGAGGAGCTCTTCGCCGAGGCGAAGGAGCTGCGCGCCCCGCTCGACCTCGTGCGGTGGGTCGCCGAGCACGGCAGGCTTCCCGTCGTGACCTTCACCGCGGGCGGGATCGCGACACCCGCGGACGCGGCACTGTGCATGCAGCTCGGCGCCGACGGCGTGTTCGTCGGCTCCGGGATCTTCAAGTCGGGCGACCCCGAGAAGCGCGCCCGCGCGATCGTC
>DASZLW010000385.1:0-7942 GCA_035552175.1 Gaiellaceae bacterium
GCCAGGACGCCGCGTACCAGCCGAAAGCCGTGAGGTTCGCCGCCAGGTGGAAGAAGCCGATCCGCCGCTCTGCGCCCGTCGTGTCCGTCCAGTCCGAGAGGCCGGTCGCGATCGCCGGGCCGGTCAGAAGGAGACCGGCGCCGGTGAGGCGCCGGCCGGCGGCTCGCTCACCACTCAGATCCGCGAGAAGGGCTCCGGTCCAGCAGCCGAGCGGACCGATCACGAGGGCCGGATGGGCGGGGTGGGCGAGCCCGGTTCCCGACAGTGCGTCGCGCACCCGAGGGCTCGAGCGGGTGAGCCGTGTGGCGGCCCCGTGCACGGGCTCCACTACCGTTTCGATCCAGTCGGCATGCTCGAGCCACGACGCAAGACGTTCGGTGGAGCGTTGGAGTCGCTCGAGCGTCATCCGTCCGTGGGCCCTCGGAGCCCGCCTCCGTCGCCTGCCGCATAGAGGTCGAGAAGGAAATGCTCGTCGTCGTAGTGGGCGAGCGGGACCAAGCCGCTTCGGTCGAGCCGGGCGTGAACGGTTGCAGCCGTGCCCGGGTAGCCGGCGACGGTCGGGCGCCAGTGGACAGCGACCAGGTGACCGTCCGGGGAGAGCGAACACCTCGAGCGGCTGACGAACGTGTCGAGGTCCTCGGCATCCAGGTAGTAGCCGAGCTCGGAGAAGACGATGAGGTCGAACTCGCCCTCGGGCCAGTCGTCGGGGACGGCGCCCCGGCGAAGGGTGACGTTCGCCGGGAGGTTTCCCCGTCCCGCCTCTCGAAGCGCCGTCTCGGAGATGTCCGTCGCCACGATCGTGTCCGCTCGTTCGGCCAGCAGGCGAGTGAGGACGCCCACCGAGCAGCCGGGCTCGAAGGCGCGCCCGTACCGTTCGCGCGGCAGCGCGGCGAGGGTGATCGCGTACTTCCGCGCCTCGTACGACCTCGATCTGAGCCCCCATGGATCGGCTGCCCGGGAGTACATGTCGTCGAAGTACCCCGTGCGAAGCGTCATGTGACGAGCACCTCGAAGCCGCGGTCGAAGACCTCGAGGAAATCGCTCGGGAGGACGGGTCCGCGGCCGCCGGGAAGGAACTGGAGCTGGCTCTGGAAGCACTGGAGGGCGGAGCGCTTCCGTCTGCGCGCCGCGGTGGTGATCGCCAGGCGGCGAACGCGCGCCGGTGAGAGCCGCCGCCGAACCTGCGGGTCGTACCAACCCCAGATCGGCACCTCGAAGTAGGACATTCCCGCCCGAACGGCGGCCTCGATACCGGCCCGGGCGCACGCGCGATGATCGGGGTGCGGGTCGTCGCGCCAGGGGAGGACGAGGAGGCAGTCGGAATGTCTCCGCCGAGCGACGGCGAAGGCCTGCCTGAGGTCATGCCCGAGGGTCGCGATGTGCTCGCCGACCTCGCCGTCCGGATAGCCGAGCCGCTCGATCGCCACGTGCGCCGCGCCGATCGCCTCGAGCGCCGCCGCCCGTTCGGCGACACGTGTCGCCACGAGCGCGAGACGCTGACCCCGGTCGGCCTCGTTGTCAGCGGCTTCCCCGTCGGTCACGGCCACGATCTCGCAGGAGCCTCCCCGGGTCAGGTGATCGTGGATCGTCCCGCCGAGGGCGATCGTCTCGTCATCCGGGTGGGGAGCGACGACCATGATGTGCCGCGCGTCGATCATCGCCCTGCAGGCCCGGAGGCAAGCGCCCGTTCGAGCCGTCCGATCGCCTCGAGATCGGCTTCGGCGTGGCTCTGCCGGATGTAGACCTCGAGGTCGGCGACGCGCTGCGCGTGGTCCCGATCGTGCGAGAGCGGGCCGGCCCCCGTCGCGCGGCCGGTTCGGTCGAGGACGCTCGCGGCCGCCTCGGCCACCTCGGCACGGAGCATGCGCGCAAGGCGCTCGATCCCGATCGGGCTGCGATCGGCGGCGTCGATCCGGTCCGCGACAGCGTCGAGAAACGCGTGGAGAGCCGCCAGGCGGGAGGTCACCCAGCCAAGGTGGGCCAGCCGGTGGGGGTCGTCCCCTGCCCTCTGGATCAGGAGCCGCGCGACTGCCTGCGTTCCTCCGAGCCAGACTGCGGCGACGCCCGCACCGCCGAACCAGAAGCCGGGCCGCTCGAGGTAGAAGCCCGGAGGCCCGACCTGGGCATCTTCAGGCAGCACCACACCCGCAAAGCGGACGTCGAGCGTCGCGCTTGCCGCCATCCCGATGGCCGGCCAGCTGCCGTCGATCGGCTCGAAGCCCTCTGCGCTCGTGGCAACGAGGAACAACCGCTCGTCCGATTCCGTTGCCGCCCGGACGAGAGCGTAGGTGAGGTCGGGGGCTCCCGAGCACCACCGGCGCACGCCTTCGAGCCGCCAGCCCGTCGAGGTACGACTCGCTCGGAGCGTCTCGATCGGCCCAGCCGCCCAGACCCCGAGCAGCCCCTCCGGAGCGTCGTGTCGTGCCTCGTCGAGAATCGCGAGGGCGTCGAGGTGCCCCTCGGCGAGCCGCGCCAGGGAGAGATCGAACGCGCCGAGCAGCTCGAGGGCAGCGAACCGGCGGCGCGTCTCGCCTCGCGCCGGGAACGGCACGTCGAGCCGTCCGGGCGCCAGTCGCGCGAGAGCCTCGGCGGGTCTCAGCCCCGCGACTTCCTGCAGCGACTCCGCGAGGCTCGGCATGTGCGGCTTCGGGAGCGTGCCGGTCACGACGCACGCTCCCCCAGCATGCGGAGGAGGCTCGAGAAGCCGTTCGGCGCCCTGCCTTCGCGCCGGGCGCTCGTCGCAACGACGACGTCGGGGACGTTCACGGCGAAGCGGCCGCGACGGACGAGAGCGCCCCAGAGAGCATGATCCTCGCCGCTGTCGAGCGTCGCGATACCGCCCGCGTCCAGGTACGCGCCTCTCGTCAGGCCGAGATTGGCGCCGTAGATGTGCGGGTGGCCGAGGCCTTCGCCCCGCGCCACCATGAACGCCGCATAACGGGAACGCACGAGCTCGGGCTGCTCCCCCCACCCGAACGGCTTCACGATCCCCGCCACACCGTCCGGGCCTCGACTCCACCATCCGACCTGCCGTACGAGCCAATCTCGTGGGACGCGGCTGTCGGCGTCTGTGGTCGCGAACCACGCCAGGTCGTCGTCGACGCCGGCAGAACCGCGGCAGAGCTCAGCGAAGCCGAGCTCGCGCGCTCCCCCGGCCGAGCGCCGCCGCGACGTCAGCACCTTCCCGCGACGCTCGAGCGCGGCGTGGGCCCGATCCCCGGTCGAATCGGAGGACGCGTCGTCCACGACCACGACCTCGACGTGAGTGCGAGAGAGCACCGGATGCCGGGCCGCAGCCAGGACCGAGCGGACGGCGCCGGCCACCGCATCGCCCTCGTCCCGCGCCGGGATCACCACGCCGACGAACTCCGGAAGCCGCCCGCGCCGACCGGAAGACGAGCGGCGAGCGAGAGGAAGATGACCCGGTGGACAACATGAACGCCGTTCCATGTAGCCCTACGATCCCCCGGCAGCCCTCTCCTGAATCCTCGCCGGCGTTCGTCCGCACGGACTCCACGACCTAGCGGCGCTCCTTCGCCCGGTGTTTCCGTTCGCGACTCCCGGGAACACGTCGGAGGGACTACGGACGACGACCGGAGGACGGGATGAGCGCGTTGCGCGACACGGGGCCCCATCGGAGCAGCGCGAAGGTGGCGCTCGGGCCCGCCGCATGACACCACCGACGCAAGCCGCGACCACGATCATCCTCGACGTCGACGGCACCCTCGTCGACACGAACTACCACCACACGCTGGCCTGGGCTCGCGCGCTCCGGGAGCATGAGTGCGTCGTCCCCCTGTGGAGGATCCACCGCGCGACCGGCATGGGCGGGGACAAGCTCGTCGCGCACGTCGCGGGCTCCCGATTCGACACGGAGCGCGGCGACGACGTCCGCGAAGCCGAGACGCGCCTCTACGGAGAGCTGATCGGCGAGGTCGAACCGCTCGACGGGGCTCGCGAGCTCCTCGTCGAGCTCGAGTCTGCGGGCAGGACCGTCGTGCTCGCGAGCTCGGCGAAGCAGCCGGAGCTCGACCACTACCTCGATCTCCTCGACGCACGCGAGCTCGTCGACGCCTGGACGAGCGCCGCCGACGTGGACGCGACGAAACCCGATCCCGAGCTCGTCCGCGTCGCCCTCGCGAAGGCCGGGGCCGTTCCGGCGCTGATGGTCGGAGACACCACCTGGGACATCGAGGCGGCGACGAGCGCCGGCATACCAACCGCGTGCGTGACGACGGGCGGCTTCTCGAAACAGGAGCTTCTCGACGGGGGCGCCGTCGCAGTGCACGAATCGCTCGACGAGCTCCGGAAGTGGCTTCGAATCAGCGGGTGACGGCGGATCGCGGTGCGGCCGGACGACCGTGCGCGTCGATTCTTCCCTCAGCCGAACGTGCCCCAGTGCGTTGCCACGATCAGGAGCACCCCGGCGGCCGCGAGCAGTATGCCGGCGACAACCATTCTCAGCGTCTGAAACGCGGTTCGCAGCTGAGCGACGGCCAGCCAGACCCCGGAGATCACCATCAACAGGAACCCGATCTCCGCCAGGCGCACGCTTGCATGAGGCGAGAGGCTCACGAGGAGGCTCACACCGACATTCTCCACGAAACCCGCACGCTCCCGGAGCCGCACGCCTTGCTCCATGCCTGCCGGGCCGGGGTCGGTTTTCGGGGCGATAGCGGGACTGGCGGTGCCGATCACCGGCACCGGCACCGGCAGCCCCGCCTCGATGGTTCGTCGAGCCCGCGGTCGAGCTAGAGGTTGTTCGCGCAGGTCCCCTTGTCGCTACCGCTGTTCGACCCGTCCGGACAGGTCGTGTTCGACCATGTGACCTTGTTCAGGCTGGCGCTCTTCGTGATCGCTCCCTGAAGGTTGGCGCCGGTCATGTCGTCGTTCTGCATGTTCGACCCGCTGAAGTCGGCTCCGGTCAGGTTCGCGTTCGTGAAGTCGTCCTTCTGGAGGTTTCCGCCCGACAGGTTCGCACCCCTTCGAGCACCAGCCTCCGCCGGCGGCCCAGGTGTCTTCCGTCGAGAGCGAGGCGGTTCCGGCGCCGGGGAACGGCCGACCCGTTCTTCATCGCCTCCCGCACGCACCACCCGGGCTCTTGCGGTCGGACTCGGCGGCGAAATGCACGGGATTCATCGCACAACCGCAACTCCGGGTCAATCTGGAGTGTGTGCATCGGAGAGCGCCGCATGTCGCGCCCCCGAGGCTGTCGGGCACAGCGCTCGCGAGGCGGAGCCCGTGGAGGCGCCGTCCGGGTTGATCACGAAACTCGAGGACGTGATCCGCGAGGAGCTGCACCGGCTTTGGAGCATCGAGGAGAGGCACAAGCGACTCGGCGCCCGCCTGCTCATCGCGACCGCCCTCACGCTTCTCGTCGCAACGGCGGGCGCGATCCTCATCGATCTGTTCGAAAGCGGCGAGAAGGGTGGCGACATCCACGGCTTCGGCGACTCGGTGTTCTTCACCGTCGTGCAGCTCTTGACGGTCTCGTCGCAGATCAGGAATCCGCTGACGACCGCCGGCAAGATCGTGGACGTCGTGCTCGAGCTGTGGGCGATCTTCGTGGTCACCGCCGTCGCCGGCAGCTTCGCCTCGTTCTTCAGCTCCGGCGACTCCGGCTGACGGGTCGCGCGGTCGCGCGCGTACGAGCCGGTCAGGCGCCGACGTAGGCTGCGAGATGCTCGCCGGTGAGGGTGGCGCGCGCGGCGACGAGGTCGGCGGGCGTGCCCTCGAAGACGATCCGGCCGCCGTCGTGGCCGGCGCCCGGGCCGAGGTCGATGATCCAGTCGGCGTGCGCCATGACCGCCTGGTGATGCTCGATCACGATCACCGACTTCCCCGAGTCCACGAGCCGGTCGAGCAGGCCGAGGAGCTGCTCGACGTCGGCGAGGTGAAGGCCGGCCGTCGGCTCGTCGAGCACGAGGACGCCGCCCTTCCCGCCCATGTGGGTTGCGAGCTTGAGCCGCTGTCGCTCCCCTCCGGAGAGGGTCGTGAGCGGCTGACCGAGGCTGAGGTAGCCGAGCCCGACGTCGGCGAGCCGAGCGAGGATCGCGTGCGCGGCGGGCACCTTCGCAGCGTCGGAGCCGAAGAAGTCGAGCGCCTCGACGACCGGCAGGGCGAGGACCTCGCTGATGTCCTTGCCCCCGAGCTCGTACTCGAGGACCTCGGCCTGGAACCGCTTGCCCCCGCACACCTCGCAGATCGTGGCGACGCCGGCCATCATCGCCAGATCCGTGTAGATGACGCCGGCGCCGTTGCAGTTCGGGCAGGCGCCCTCCGAGTTGGCGCTGAAGAGCGCCGGTTTCACGTCGTTCGCCTTCGCGAAGGCCTTGCGGACCGGCTCGAGCAGTCCGGTGTAGGTCGCGGGATAGCTCCGCCTCGACCCGCGGATCGGAGCCTGGTCGACCGACACCACACCGTCCCTTCCCGATACCGACCCGTGGATCAGCGAGCTCTTTCCCGAGCCGGCCACTCCGGTCACGACGACCAGCACCCCGAGCGGTATGTCGGCATCGACGTCCTGAAGGTTGTGGAGGCAGGCGCCGCGCACCTCGAGCATCCCCGACGAGGTCCGAACCGCCTCCTTGAGCGCGGCCCGGTCGTCCAGGTGCCGGCCGGTGAGGGTGCCGCTCGCCCGCAGCTCCTCGACGTCGCCCTCGAACACCACCTCGCCGCCCTCCGTGCCCGCGCCCGGGCCGAGATCGACGACGTGGTCGGCGATCGCGATCGCCTCCGGCTTGTGCTCCACGACGAGCACCGTGTTTCCCTTGTCCCGCAGCCGTAAGAGCAGCTCGTTCATCCGCTGGATGTCGTGGGGATGGAGCCCGATCGTCGGCTCGTCGAAGACGTAGGTGACGTCCGTGAGGGAGGAGCCGAGGTGGCGGATCATCTTTGTGCGCTGCGCCTCGCCACCCGACAGCGAGCCCGACGTCCGATCGAGCGAGAGGTACCCGAGACCGATCTCGACGAACGAGTCGAGCGTCTCCCCGAGTGACTCGAGAAGCGGCGCGACCGACGGCTCGTCGAGGCCGCGCACCCATCCGGCGAGGTCGCTGATCTGCATCGCGCAGACGTCGGCGATCGAGATCCCGTCGATCTTCGACGATCGAGCGGCCTCGCTGAGCCGGGTGCCGCCGCACACGGGACACGTGGTGAACGTCATCGCCCGCTCCACGAACGCGCGGACATGCGGCTGGAGCGCGTCGATGTCCTTCGAGAGCATCGACTTCTGGATCCTCGGGATCAGGCCCTCGTAGGTCAGGTTGACGCCGTCGACCTTGATCCTCGTCGGCTCCTTGTGGAGCAGGTCGCCGAGCTCTTTCTTCGTGTACTTCCGGATCGGCTTGTCCGGGTCGAAGAAGCCGCAACCGGTGAAGATGCGGCCGTACCAGCCGTCCATGCTGTAGCCCGGGATCGTGAGCGCGCCCTCGTTCAGCGACTTGCTCTCGTCGTAGAGCTGGGCAAGGTCGAAGTCGGCGACCGAGCCCCGGCCCTCGCAACGCGGGCACATGCCGCCGAGGATGCTGAAGCTCCGCTTCTCCTTCGCCGTGCGGCCCGCCCGCTCGAACGTGACAGCGCCGACGCCGCTGATCGAGGCGACGTTGAAGGAGAACGCCTGCGGCGAGCCGACGTGGGGCTTCCCGAGCCGGCTGAAGAGGATGCGCAGCATCGCGTTCGCGTCGGTTGCGGTGCCGACAGTCGAGCGGACATCTGCCCCCATCCGCTGCTGATCGACGATGATCGCGGTCGTCAGCCCTTCGAGGACGTCGACCTCGGGCCGAGCCAGGGTCGGCATGAAGCCCTGCACGAAGGCGCTGTAGGTCTCGTTGATCATCCGCTGCGACTCGGCCGCGATCGTCCCGAAGACGAGCGAGCTCTTGCCGGAGCCCGACACCCCCGTGAACACCGTCAGGCGGCGCTTCGGGATCTCGACGCTGAC
>DASZLW010000386.1:0-12980 GCA_035552175.1 Gaiellaceae bacterium
GCGATGAGGACGATCGAGGTGCGTTTCGACATGCGGCGTGCCTCCCGTGCCGCCGGGTGCGACATCGCGATCCTATACGCCGTCCGCGGCGGCAGCGGATTCCCGCGGACTACGTCGCGAGGCGCTCGAGAGCGTCCGCGAGCTGCTCGAGGTCGAGCTCGTCGTCGTAGGCCAGCTCGACCTTGCCCGGCGCGACACGCACGTCGAGGCCGGTGAGCCGCTCGAGACCGGCTTTCACGCGGCGGGCGAGCGCCGGGTCCACCGCCGTCTTCTTCCGCGGCTTCGTGCGGGCGCCCGACCAGCGCGCGGCGCGCTCGGCGGCGCGTACCGACATCCCCTGCGCGACGATCTTCCGGGCGAACCGGCGGCGCTCGGCGTGATCCGGCACGGCGAGCACCGCTCTCGCGTGGCCTTCGGAGAGCTCGCCGCGCTCGACCATCGCGAGGACATCGTCCGAGAGGTCGAGCAGGCGCAGCTTGTTCGAGATCGCAGGCTTCGAGCGTCCGACGCGCTCCGAGACGTCGCCGAGCGAGAGCTCGAACTCGTCCATCAGCACCGCGTACCCTCGTGCCTCCTCGACGGCGGAGAGGTTCTCGCGGGCCACGTTCTCGACGAGGCCGAGCAGCAGCGTGTCGCGATCGTCGGCCTCGCGGATCACTGCCGGGACGGTCGGGAGGGACGCCTCGTGCGCCGCGCGCCAGCGGCGCTCGCCGGCGATCAGCTCGTAGCCGCCCTCCGGACGGGGGCGGAGGACGACCGGCTGCAGGATCCCCTCGTGGCGGATCGAGTCGGCGAGCCCGGCGGTCGCCTCGTGGTCGAACCGGCGGCGGGGCTGGCGCGGGTTGGCGTGGATCTGCTCGAGCGGCACGTGGGCGAGCTCGGGGGTCGCGCCTCCGATCAGCACCTCGAAGCCGCGGCCGAGCCCGCGCCGCGCCGTCGGTTTGCCTTCAGCTGCGTTCGACAAGCTCCATCGCCACCTTCCAGTAGGCCTCCGCGCCACGTGAGCGCCGGTCGTAGTGAGTGATCGGAAGGCCGTGGCTCGGCGCCTCGGCCACCCGCACGGATCGTGGGACGACGGTGTCGAACACGAGGTTGCCGAAATGCCGGCGCACCTCCCGCTCGACATCCGACGCGAGGTTCGTCCGGGCGTCGCTCATCGTGATCAGGACCCCGCCCACGGCAAGCCTCGCGTTCAGGCGCGCCTTGATCAGGTTGATCGACTGCATGAGCTGCGCGAGGCCCTCCAGCGCGTAGTACTCGGCCTGCACGGGCACGATCACGCGGTCCGCTGCGGCGAGCGCGTTCACCGTGAGCGGGCCGAGCGAGGGGGGGCAGTCGAGCAGCACGAAGCTGAAATCGCCGGCTCCCGCGAGTGACGAGGCGAGAAACCCCTCGCCGTCTGCTCGCCGCGAGAGCTCGACCGCAGCACCTGCGAGCTCGGGCTTCGACGGGATCAGGAACAGGTTCGGGAAAGCGGTCGGCTTCGCGAGCTCCTCGATCGCGGCACCGTCGAGGAGGTCGTAGCTCGACGTCCCGTTTGCGCGCATTCCGAGGCCCGAGGTCGCGTTCGCCTGCGGGTCGAGGTCGATCACGAGCGACCGCTCGCCGGCCTCCGCGAGACAGGCCGCGAGGTTGACCGTGGTGGTCGTCTTGCCGACGCCGCCCTTCTGGTTCGCGAACGCATAGATCCGGCCGCCCATGTGCGCCAGCCTAGTCCGCGACTAGGACAGCGGCCGCTTCCGGGCAACCCCGGTGCGGCGCGGGAATCCCGCCGGAGTCGGGCCGCTCTTCCGGAAGACGGCAAAGCCGGTCGGCGCCTCGATCGGCTCGGCGTTCAGGCGCGCTGCGACGGGAACGAGGCCCGCGAGCTCGACGTTCTCCCCGACCCAGAGGATCGCAAGCCCGCCGGGCCGAAGAAGCGGGAGGCACCACTCGACGGCGACGGGAGGCGGTGCGAGCGCCTTTGCGAGCGAGGCGCCGGCCCAGTCGGTCGCCTGCTCCTCGACGCGACCGCGGACGACGCGCGCATTCGCCGGCGACCACGCCTCGAGGAACGCGCAGCGGCGGAGCTCGGCCTCGAGGAGCACGAACTCCTTGTCGGGAAACGCGTGCGCGAGCGGGATTCCCGGAGTTCCGTTCCCCGAGCCGACATCGACGACCGGGCCTGGGGCATCGGCGAGAAGCGGGGCGGCGCGCAGCGCGTCGTCGAGGAGTGCCTCGCGGGCCGCGGGGAGGGCGAGAGAGGTGAGCCCGGGGGTCTCGACCACAGCCCGCAGCCAGGCCTCGAGCTCCGGCACGCCTTGGCCGGAAGACCTCACGCGCCGGCCCCTCGAGTCGCTCGAACACGCTCGGTCAACGAAGCGTCACCCGTATGGGAGCCCCTTACGCGGCGGGCTCGACGACGACGTACCGGTTCGGCTCGTCGCCTTCGCTACCCGTGACGACGTCGCGCCGGTCCTGCAGGCTCGTGTGGACGACCTTGCGCTCGGCCGCGCTCATCGGCTCGAGCTCCACCCGCCCGCCGGTCCGCACGACCTCCTCGGCACTTCGGAGCGCGAGTGCTTCGAGCGTCCGGCGGCGGCGCGCCCGGTAGCCCGAGGCGTCCACGACCACGTCCTTGCGCTCCTCGCCGCGGCCGGCGATCGTCGCGGCGAGCACCTGCACGGCGTCGATCGTCTGGCCGTGACGTCCGATCAGGAGCCCGAGGTCGTCGCCGAGGCACGTACCGACGAGCGAGGTCTCGTCCTCGGCGATCTCGATCCGGCAGCGGACACCGATCGCGGCCGCGACATGCGTGAGCAGGTCGCGGAGGCGCGCAGCGGCCTCGCTCTCGTCGACCGGTGCCGCGTGGCCTGCGACCGCGGCCTCACCGGCGGTCGCGAGCACCCGAGCCGGCTCGTAGCCGACCCCGAGGAGCCCCCGCTCGCCTTCCGAGAGCACCTGGAAGCGCACTGCGTCCCTGTCGAGCGAGGGTATGCGCAGCTCGAGCTCGCGGAGCGCGTTCCACTTCGCCTCGCTGACGGTCTCCCCGGCCGCCTCGACCGTCTGCTCGACGGTCACCGCCGGCCGTGGCCCTTGTTGCGCTTGACCCGGCGCGGGCCGGCCGGGGCGGCCGGCTTCGGCTTCGGCTCCGGGACGGCCGCCTGCCCGTTCCCGCCGGATCCGTTGCCGCCGTCGCCGGACGGCGGCGTGCGGGACGAGCGCTTCGGGCCCATGATGCCCGCCGCGGCGGCCGCGGGAGCCTTCGGCACGAGCCGGCGCGTCACGAGGCCCTGCCCGACCGTCCACAGGTTCGTCGTCACCCAGTAGATCACGAGGCCCGTCGGGAAGTGCGCGATCACGGTGATGAAGACGAGCGGCAGCACCATCAGGAGGCGCCGCTGCATCTTGTCCATCGTCGTCGACATGAAGTAGCTCGAGAAGATCTGGCTCAGCGTGTAGACCGCGAGCAGGATGAAGCCCGACCAGTGCGAGTCGGCCTTGGCGGTGATGTTCGGGACGAAGTGCAGCCACGAGAGGTCGGAGCCCTGCGGGATGTGCTTCGAGAAGTGCTTGAGGACGAGGTAGAGCGAGAAGAACACCGGGAGCTGGGCCACCATGGGCAGGCACGAAGCGGCCGGGTTGATGTGGTTCTCCTTGTAGAACCGCATCAGCTCCTCGTTCATCTTCTGCTTGTCGCCGCCCTTGTGGCGCTGCTGGATCGCCTTCATCTCCGGCGCGTGCCGCTGCAGCGCCTGCATCGAGTGGATCTGGCGGACGGTGAGCGGGACGAGCCCGATCCGGACGACGATCGTCGTCGTGACGATCGCCCATGCCCACGGAAGGCCGAGGTTGTAGTGGAAGCGGTCGAGCAGCCACCGCACGGCGTTCTCGAGCGGCGAGAGGATGCTGAAGACGAGGGTCAGCGCCGCGATCACGGGTGGTCGACCCCACCGTGCGACCACGGATTGCAGCGCAGGAGCCGCCAGCCCGCGAGGGCCGAGCCCTTCACGAGGCCGTGCTTGCGGAGCGCCTCCACGGCGTACTGCGAGCAGCTCGGGTGGTACTTACACGTCCCGGGCGGCACGAGCAGGCCGAGCGTGTACCGGTACAGGTAGACGAGGCCGAGGCCGAGGAGCGCCGGCGCCGAGCGTAGTCCCAGGCCGACGCGGGCCGTCACGCGGCCACCTTCCCGAGCACCTCGTCGACGCGCTCGACGAGCCACTCGTGGCCCCTCGCCTCGGCAGCCTCGGGGAGGCCCGGTCGCACGACGAGCACGTAGTCGTTCGCGGCGGCGAGCGCGTCGGCTTCGAGCCGCGACCGCCAGATCTCGCGGAGCTGGCGCTTGATCCGATTGCGGACGACGCTCGATCCAGCCGCCTTCGGCACCGCGAGGCCGAGACGCGGATCGCCGGGCTCGTCGGCCCGCGCAAACCAGTAGAGCGTCAGGAACCGCGTCGAGGTCGACCGTCCCTTCCGGTAGACGGCATCGAAGTCGCGCGAGCGGGAAAGCCGGTTCTTACGCTGCATCCGGCCTGCTCTAGCCCGCCGGTAGCGACCGCATCACGCCGAGAGGCGCTTGCGGCCCTTCGCGCGGCGGCGCTTGAGGATCGCGCGGCCCGCACGGGTCGCCATGCGCGCCCGGAAGCCGTGCTTGCGCTTCCGCCGGCGGACGTTTGGCTGATAGGTGCGCTTCATGACTCGATGACGAGGCCGCGGACGTAAACCCAGGCCTGGCCGGAGCACCGGAGTATATAGGCCGGGTCCGTGCCCCGGTTGTCCACAGGATCTTCGAAGCGGAAAGCCGTGGAAAGTGCGTGCGAAGCGTTTCTCGAGCCCTCACTTTCCACACCTGTGGAGAGGTGTGTGGAATGCCCCGGGAAATCCCTGCAAATGGGCTGTTTGCCTGTCTACCCGGCCGGCCGAAATCCTCCTTGAACCCCCGCGGGAGAGGGTGCTATCCTCGCCGCCCCGACCCCATCGAAGGAGCGCTTCGCCGGCGTGGATCACCCGAACGAGCTGACTGCTGAAAGCCTATGGAACGACGTGTCGGCCCGTTTGCGCGGCGCCCTCAACGAACAGACCTTCCGGACCTACTTCGGGGAGGTCGTGGCCGCAAGACTCGACGACGACACGTTCGTGCTCGCCGTCCCGAACGACTTCACCCGCGACTGGATCAAGAACCGGTTTGCCGAGCTGATCTCGGCCGGGATCAAGGATGCGGCAGGGCTCGAGCGCCGCGTCGAGTTCGTCGTCTCCCCCCCGCTGCCCACGGTGCCACGGGCGATGACGATCCCGCAGCGCCCCGAGACGGCCGCGATCAATCCCAAGTACACCTTCGACTCCTTCGTGATCGGCTCGTCGAACCGGTTTGCCCACGCGGCGGCGCTCGCGATCGCCGAGGCGCCCGCGCAGGCCTACAACCCGCTCTTCATCTACGGGCACACCGGGCTCGGGAAGACGCACCTGCTCCATGCGGTCGCGAACTACATCGGCCGCCACTCCTACGACCTCACCGTGCGGTACGTGACGAGCGAGACGTTCATGAACGACTTCATCAACTCGCTGAGCGGCAAGCGGATCGAGGGGTTCAAGCAGCGTTACCGGGCCTACGACGTGCTCCTGATCGACGACGTCCAGTTCTTCGCGCACAAGGAGCGGATCCAGGAGGAGTTCTTCCACACCTTCAACTCGCTCCACGAGGCCGGCCGCCAGATCGTGATGAGCTCCGACCGGCCGCCGCGCGAGATCGACACGCTCGAGGATCGGCTCCGGTCGCGGTTCGAGTGGGGCCTGATCACGGACATCCAGCCGCCGGACCTCGAGACGCGGATCGCGATCCTCCGCCGCAAGGTGAAGTACGACGGGATCGACGTCGGCGACCCCGAGGTGCTGACGCACATCGCGACCCGCGTGACGACGAACATCCGGGAGCTCGAGGGGGCTCTCACCCGGGTCGTCGCCTTCGCCTCGCTCACGGGGCGCACGATGGACGTCGAGCTCGCCCAGGACGTGCTCCGAGACGTCTTCCCGCAGGGCGAGCCGGCCGTCGTCTCGATCGAGCGGATCCAGGAGCTCGTGTGCGACCGCTTCAGCGTCAGCATGGGCGAGCTCACCGGTGACCGGCGCTCCCAGAACATCGTCTACCCGCGGCAGGTCGCCATGTACCTGTCGCGCGAGCTCACCGACTCGTCGCTCCCGAAGATCGGGAAGCACTTCGGGGGCCGCGATCACACGACGGTGATCCACGCGACCTCGAAGATCGCACGCCTGATCCGTGAGGACAGGTCTGTGTACAACCTCGTCCAGGAACTCACAGCCCGTGTGCGACAGCAGCGGTAGGCCGGTGAGCCTGTTGGTCCCCACCGGTATTCCCCCGTCCGGTCCCACAGCCAGAATGCACTGAGCGACACCGTTTGAGCCACTTCTCCCCGAATCCACAGCCCCTATTACTACTGCTCTTAGAATTGAGAGATCATGATTGACTCAGAAACCGTGACCCTGGATGTGTTGAAAGCGAACGTTGCCCGCGACCTTCTCGCCGAGAAGGTCGGGATCGTCTCGCGCGCCCTCTCGACCCGGGCATCCGTGCTCGTGCTGGGCGGGATCCATCTCCGCTCGGCCGAGGGGATGCTCGAGCTTGCCGCCACCGACATGGAGGTCTCGCTCCGCGCGACGGTCGAGGCGGAGATCGGCGGCGCCGGTGAGGTCGTCGTGCCCGGCAAGCTGCTCCTCGACATCACCCGTTCGCTGCCCGACGGCTCGGTGTCGCTCGAGTACCTGCCCGAGGAGTCGATCCTGCTCATCACCTCGGGCACCGCGAGCTACCGCATCCACACCTACTCCGCCGAGGATTTCCCGCACCTGCCCGAGATCGCCGAGGAGTCGCTGCAGCCCGCAGACCGGGAGACGCTGCTCGGAACGATCGCGCGCGTCAGCCGCAGCGCCTCGCGCGACGAGAGCCGGCCCGTGCTCACCGGGATCTTCGTGAGCTTCGAAGGTCAGAAGCTCGTCATGGCCGCAACGGACTCCTACCGCCTCGCGGTGAAGGAGACCCCCGCGCCGTCGCCGCTTCCGGAGCTCCAGGCGATCATCCCCGCCCGGGCGCTCCAGGAGCTCACCCGCATCGCGGGCTCCGCGGACAGCATCGACCTCGCCGTGCAGGAGAACCACGTGGTGTTCGGAGCCGAGGGCGTCTGGCTCACGAGCCGCCGCATCGACGGCCAGTTCCCGAACTACAAGCAGCTCCTGCCCGAGCAGTTCGAGCACGAGCTCGAGCTCCCGCGCGAGGAGCTGCTCGACGTCGTCCGCCGGGTCGGCCTGCTCGCGCAACGCAACTCCCCGCTCCGGCTGCGCTTCGCCGAGGGCGAGCTGACGGTGTCGGCGCGGACACAGGACGTGGGCGAGGCCCGCGAGGCGCTCCCCGCGCCCTACGCCGCCGATGCGATGGAGATCGGCTTCAACGCGGACTTCCTGCGGGACGGCCTCGAGTCGATCGACACCGAGACCGTGCGCGTGAAGCTGATCAGCCCGCTCCGGCCGGCCGTGCTCCAGGGGGACTCGCCGGACTACACCTACCTGATCATGCCGATCCGGCTCGCGGGCTAGAGCGGCTCCGTCGTCCGCGGCGCAGCCTGGTCGTCACGCACGTCACGCTCCGGAACTTCCGCTCGTATGCGGCGCTCGACCTCGCGCTCTCGCCCGGCATCGTGCTCGTGACGGGCGAGAACGGAGCCGGGAAGACGAACCTCCTCGAGGCGGTGCATCTCGGGACCCAGGGGTTTTCGCCGCGCACGCGCACCGACGCCCGGCTCATCCGGTTCGGCGAGGCGGCCGCGTCGGTCGGCCTCCGCCTCGATCGCGGCGGCGTGACGCACGACGTCCGCGTGAAGCTCGGCGCCGGTGTCGGGAAGGTCGCGGAGCTCGACGGTGCGCGGCTTCCCTCGGCAGACGGGCTGCGGCGCGAGTTCCCGACGCTCGTCTTCACGCCCGACAGGCTGGCCGTCGTGAAGGGCGGGCCTGCCGTCCGCCGCGCGTATCTCGACCGCGTTCTCGGCCGCCTGTTCCCGTCACGAGCCGGGGTCCCCGCCGACTATGCGGCGACGCTCGCGCAGCGGAACGCGGCTCTCCGCCGCGTGCAGCTCGGCCTCGCCCAGCGAGACATCCTCGCTCCGTGGACAGAGCGGATCGCCGGGCTCGCGATCGAGCTCGTCGCCGCCCGCCGGGAGGCCGTCGCCGCGCTCTCGCCCGGTTTCAGCGAGCGGCTCGGCGAGCTGGGTCTTCCCGCCGGGCTCCTGCGGTACGACGGCGAGCCGCCCGACGTCCCGACCCTAACGGCCCGAATCGACGCGGACATCGCGCGCGGGACGACGGGGCTCGGGCCGCACCTCGACGAGCTGGCGCTCGAGGCCGCCGGGCGCGAGCTGCGCGGGTTCGGGTCCCAGGGGGAACAGCGCCTGGCGCTCCTCGCGTTGCTCCTCACCGAGGCAACACTCCTGCCCGCGAGCCCGCTCGTCCTCCTCGACGACGTCCTGAGCGAGCTCGACTCGCGACGGCGCGGCATCCTCGCGGCATGCGTCTCGCGTCTCGGGCAGACGATGATCACGGCGACACACCGCTCGGCGCTCCCGGCCGAGCCGAGCCAGGTGGTGGAGGTGAGCGATGGAACGGCTGTCTGACACGGTCCGCGGCGAGCTCGGCCGGTTCGGCCCGCAGAGCGAGCTGGGGGACGTCCTCGACCGATGGCCCGATACGGTCGGTGCGGCGATCGCGAAGAACGCATGGCCCTCGCGTGTCGGCCGGGACGGGACGCTGCACGTCAACACGGCCGATTCGGTGTGGGCGTTCGAGCTCGCCCATCGTGCAGCCGAGATCGCGGAGCGACTGGGGGTGCAGGCGGTACGATTCATGCCGGGCCCGCTCGCCGTCACCGCCGAGGCGGTGCAGGTCGCAAGCGCACCCGAGCCCTCGCCGGAGCAGCGGCTCGCTGCGGCGGAGATCGCCGCGGGGATCGACGACGAGAACCTGCGCGAAAGTGTCGAAAGAGCGGTGAGTTTGAGCCTTGCGAGAGGGCTGTAGACAGGGCTGTAGACCTCCCGCTTTGATACACTTAACTCGTTCTGCAAAATGCCTGTTTGCAGGACTTTTTCTATTCAGAATCGCAGTTGAGGATCGGTAGTCGAGCTCGTCCGGGACCAGCGCGTGTCCGAATACCGCGCCGCAGCCGAACGTGCCGACGCTCGAGGAGGATGCATTGAACGACGAGCATGACGACGAAGGCGCCGCGGACGAGCCCGGGAACGATCTGCACGGCGGCGACCAGCCGGAGGCGGACGACACCGAGAGCGTGGACGACACCGAGAGCGTGGACCGCGTGAGCGAGCTCGACTCGCCCGGAGACGCCTCGTACTCGGCAAAGGACATCACCGTCCTCGAGGGGCTCGAGCCGGTCAGGCTCCGCCCGGGTATGTACATCGGCTCGACCGGTTCGCGGGGGCTCCACCACCTCGTCTACGAGGTCGTCGACAACGCCGTCGACGAGGCGATGGCGGGCCACAACGACTCGATCGACGTCACGATCCATCCCGACAACTCGATCACCGTCGTCGACCTCGGCCGCGGCATCCCGATCGACGTGATGCCGGACAGCGGGCTCCCTGCGCTGACGGTCGTGCTCACGAAGCTCCACGCCGGCGGCAAGTTCGGCGGCGAGGGCTACAAGGTGTCGGGCGGCCTGCACGGTGTCGGCGTCTCGGTCGTCAACGCGCTCTCCGAGTGGCTCGAGGCGACGGTCGAGCGCGACGAGAAGACGTACCGCCAGGAGTTCGCGCGAGGCGTTCCGCAGGGCGAGATGCGCGAGATCGGGCCGTCGACCCGCACCGGGACGACGATCCGGTTCCTGCCGGACTCGGAGATCTTCGAGGAGCTCGAGTTCTCGGCGCAGACGTTGCAGCAACGGCTCCGCGAGACGGCCTTCCTCACGAAGGGGCTGCGCATCGCGCTCACCGACGAGCGGGCCGGGGGAGAGACGGTCGAGTTCCGCTACGAGGGCGGGATCCGGGACTTCGTCGCCTACATCAACGAGGCGAAGGATCCGGTGCACAAGCACATCGCGTACTTCGAGAGCGAGAACGACGCCGGCCACGCCGAGGTCTCGATGCAGTGGAACACCTCCTACCAGGAGTCGGTGTTCTCCTTCGCCAACAACATCCACACGGTCGAGGGCGGCACCCACATGCAGGGATTCCGCTCCGCGCTGACGCGCACGCTCAACAAGTACGCGCGCGACAAGGGCCTGCTCAAGGAGAAGGAGCCGAGCCTCGAGGGCGAGGATGTCCGCGAAGGGCTCGCGGCCGTGATCTCCGTCAAGCTGCAGAACCCCCAGTTCGAGGGCCAGACGAAGGGGAAGCTCGGCAACCCGAAGATCGCGGGCCTCGTCGAGTCGGCCGTCAACGCGGGCCTCTCGGAGTTCCTCGAGGAGAACCCGCAGGACGCCCGCCAGATCGTGAGCAAGGCGATCGCGGCGAGTCGCGCACGCCTCGCCGCCCGGAGCGCACGCGACCTGACGCGCCGCAAGTCCGCGCTCGAGAGCATGTCGCTGCCGGGCAAGCTCGCGGACTGCTCCCTCAACGATCCGGCCTCCACCGAGATCTTCATCGTCGAAGGCGACTCGGCCGGCGGCTCCGCCAAGCAGGGCCGCGACCGCAGCTTCCAGGCGATCCTGCCGCTCCGCGGGAAGATCATCAACAGCGAGAAGAACCGGATCAACAAGGTGCTCTCGAACAACGAGATCCAGGCGATGATCACTGCGATCGGGACCGGGATCGGAGACGAGTTCGACCTCGAGAAGCTCCGCTACCACCGCGTGATCGTGATGACCGACGCCGACGTCGACGGTGCGCACATCCGCACCCTGATCCTCACGTTCCTCTACCGGCAGATGCCGGAGCTGATCGACCGCGGGCACGTGTACATCGCTGCAGCGCCGCTCTACAAGGTGAAGCTGAGCAGCCAGGAGTTCTACTTCGAGAAGGAGGCCCAGTTCGAGGACCTCCTGGCGCGCGAGCGCATCCCGCAGGTCGCGATCACCGACCGGAACGGCGGCGAGGTGAAGCTCACCGAGGCGAAGTGGGGCCGCTTCACGAAGGAGCTCGCGCAGTACGACGGCTACTCGGCCCGCCTTCGCGCCGACTACGGGATCCCCGCGGCCGAGCTGATGATCCACCACCGGCTCGTGGAGCACGAGATCGCCTCCATGGACGGCCTCGCGGCCGCGATCGGGGCGATCCTGCCGAACGGGTACGAGCTCTCGGTGCTCGAGCTCGGGGAGACCGACTTCCGCCTCCGGCTCGTCGAGACGGAGACCGGGACGACCCGGAAGATCACCGTGCCGGCGGAGCTGCTCTCTTCCCCGATCTACGGCCACGTCCGCAAGACCTACACCCGCCTCTCGGAGCTCGTCGGCCTGCCGCCGTTCTCCGTCACGGTCGGCAAGGAGGTCGTGGTCGCCGAGACGTTCGACGTCCTGCGCATGCGGGCGCTCGACGCCGCCAAGCAGGGGATCTCGATCTCCCGCTTCAAGGGCCTCGGCGAGATGAACGCGGAGCAGCTCTGGGAGACGACGATGGATCCGTCCCGGCGGCTCCTGATCCGTGTCGACGTCGACGACGCGCAGGCCGCCGACAGCGTGTTCTCGATGCTGATGGGCGACGCGGTCGAGCCCCGGCGCGTCTTCATCGAGCAGAACGCGAAGAACGTGAAGTTCCTGGATGTCTGAGTTTCTGCCGAGCGAGGGAGGGCGATGTCCGAGCTAGAGACCGGAAACCTCGGCGGCGGCCGGATCGAGTCGCGCGAGCTCGAGCAGGAGATGCGCTCGAGCTTCCTCGACTACGCGATGTCGGTCATCGTCTCCCGCGCGCTGCCGGACGTGCGCGACGGGCTGAAGCCGGTGCACCGTCGCGTCCTGTACTCGATGTGGTCGAACGGAAACCGCCCGGGGCGGCCGTACGTCAAGTGCGCGCGCATCGTCGGCGACGTGATGGGCAAGTACCACCCGCACGGCGACCAGGCGATCTACTTCACCCTCGTCCGGATGGCGCAGCCGTTCTCGCTGCGCTACCCGCTCGTCGACGGACAGGGCAACTTCGGCTCGGTCGACGACGACCCCCCGGCCGCGCAGCGCTACACCGAGGCGCGCCTCGCGAAGCTCGCCGAGGAGATGCTCAGCGAGCTCGACTCCGACACCGTCGATTTCGGCCCCAACTACGACGAGTCGCTTCGCGAGCCGCTCGTGCTGCCGGCCCGCTTCCCGAACCTCCTCGTGAACGGCTCGGCCGGGATCGCCGTCGGGATGGCGACGAACATGCCGCCGCACCATCTCGGCGAGGTCGTCGGCGCGATCGTCGAGCTCATCGACAACCCGGCCGCGAACGTCGAGGACCTGATGCGGCACATCAAGGGGCCCGACTTCCCGACGGGCGCGATCATCGTCGGCCGGAGCGGGATCCGCGACGCCTACCGCACCGGCCGCGGCCGCGTCGTGATGCGAGCCCGCGCCCACATCGAGGAGCTGCGGGGCGGGAAGAGCGCGATCATCGTCACCGAGCTCCCGTACGGGGTCAGCAAGGGCGGCGACAACGGCGTGATCAAGAAGATCGCCGACCTCGTCCACGAGAAGGTGATCACCGAGGTCTCCGATCTCGCCGACCACAGCGACCGGGAGGGAATGCGGATCCAGATCGAGCTCAAGCGCGACGCGATCCCGCAGGTGGCGCTGAACAAGCTCTTCAAGCACACCTCCCTGCAGGCGACGTTCGGCTACAACGCCGTCGCGCTCGTCGACGGGGTGCCGAAGACGCTCTCGCTGCTCGAGCTCGTCACGCACTACGTCAACTTCCAGCGCGAGATCGTCACCCGGCGCTCCCAGCACGAGCTGCGGCAGGCCGAGCGGCGGGCGCACATCCTCAAGGGCTACCTCATAGCCCTCGACAACCTCGACGCCG
>DASZLW010000387.1:0-2892 GCA_035552175.1 Gaiellaceae bacterium
CTCGCCCGGCACGAGGACTCGCGCGGCTGGTTCTGCGAGCTGGCACGTGCCAGCGAGCTGCCGAAGCCGATGCGGCAGGCGAACATGTCGTTCTCGCGGAAAGGCGTGATCCGCGGCCTGCACTACCACGAGCGCGGCCAGGACGATCTCTTCCTTTGCCTGCAGGGCATGGTGCGCATCGTCGTCCTCGACCGGACGACGGGCGAGACGTTCACGGAGGACATCGGGGACGAGAACCCGGTCGGGATCTATGTCCCCGGGATCCACGCCCACGGCTACGAGGCGCTCACCGACGCACTCTTCTGCTACCTCGTCACGGAGGAATACGACCCGGCCGCTCCGGATGAGCATGGCGTCCCCTGGAACGACCCGCGCGTCGTCGATCTCTGGAGCATCCGATCGCCGCTTCTCTCGGACCGGGACTCGGCCGCGGCGTCCTGATCACGGGCGCCGGGGGGCAGCTCGGGCAGGCCCTTGCCGAGCTTCTCCCAGAGGCGACCGCGATGACACACGCGCGGTGGGACGTCCGCTTCCCGCTGCCTGCATTCGAGCTCGAGGCGGCCGAGGAGCCGGCGGTCGAGCTGAGCCTGCACGCGGCGGCGTGGACGAACGTCGACGGGGCGGAGGACGATCCGCAGAGTGCCTCCGCGGTCAACGTCGGCGGCACGCAGAACGTGGTCGAGCTCGGTGCTCCGCTCGTCTACTTCTCGAGCGACTATGTCTTCGACGGGACGAAGACCGAGCCGTACCTCGAGTCCGACGCGCCGAACCCGCTCGGCGCCTACGGCCGCTCGAAGCTCCTCGGCGAGGCGGCTGCCGGCTCCGAAGCGTGGATCGTCCGCTCCTCGTGGCTCTTCGGCCCGGTAGGGCACAACTTCGTGCGGACGATGCTCCGGCTCGGCGCCGAGCGTGACGAGGTAGCGGTCGTCGCGGACCAGCGCGGCTGCCCGACCTACACCGTTCATCTCGCCGCGGCGACGCCGGCGATCGTCGAGCTGCCCCACGGCGTCTACCACGTTGCTGCCGGTGGCGATTGCACGTGGGCCGAGTTCGCCGAGGCGATCTTCGAGGAGGCAGGGCTCGACTGCCGTGTCCGCCGGATCACGAGCGCGGAGTTCGGAGCTCGAGCCCCACGTCCGGCGTACTCGGTGCTGCGGTCGGAGAAGGGGGCGCCCGAGCTCCCGCACTGGCGTGACGGCCTCCGCGAGTGCCTGGAGCGGCTCGGCTGAGATTTCCCCGGCCGGGCCTCCCGGCAACGCTCGACGTCCTCCGGGTCCGCGAGTTCCGGCTCCTCTACTCGGGGCAGACGGTCTCGGTGCTCGGCGACGGGATGCTCTCCGTCGCGCTCGCCTTCGCTGTACTCGACCTGACCGGGTCGGTGACGGATCTCGGCCTGGTGCTGGCCGCCGGCCGCGCGCCGCTCCTGCTGACCGTGCTCGCGGGCGGCGTCGTCGCGGACCGGCTGCCGCGGCGCTCGGTGATGGTCGGCGCCGATCTCGTCCGGCTTGGCGCCCAGGGGGCGTCGGCAGGGCTGCTCCTCGCCGGGAGCGCGCACCTCTGGGAGCTCCTCGCGCTGCAGGCGCTGTCGGGCACGGCCTCCGGGTTCTTCTATCCCGCCTCGACCGGGCTCGTGCCGGCGACCGTTCCGGAGGAGCTGCTCCAGCCGGCGAACGCCCTGCGGGGGCTCTCGGACTCGGTGGGCCGGATCTGCGGGCCGGCGCTCGGCGGAGTGATCGTGGTCGCCGCGAATCCCGGGTGGGCGCTTGCGGCCGATGCGGCGACGTTCGCGGTGAGCGCGTGGTCGCTGTCGCTCCTGCGCCTTCCCGCGCACATCCGGCCGCCTGCACAGCATTTCCTACGTGACCTCGCCGACGGCTGGCGTGAGTTCCGGGCCCGGGCCTGGGTGTGGCTGCCCGTCGTCGTCGCCGGCGGGGCCGGGAACTTCTTCAGCTCCTTCTTCGGGGCGCTCGGGCCCGGGATCGCGAAATCGCGCCTCGGCGGGGCCGAAGCGTGGGCGGCGATCCTCGCGGCGCAGGGTGTCGGAGGGCTTGCGGGCGGGATCGCGATCCTGCACCTGCGGCCGAGGCGCCCGGTCGCCGCCTCGTGCATCGGGTGGGCGATGCTCGCGTTTCCGACGTTCCTGCTGGCGCTCGTCGCGCCCGTGCCCGTGATCGCAGCAGGGGCGTTTGCGGCCGGAATCGGGCTTGCCGGCGCCCAGGCGCTCTGGGACACGGCGCTGCAACGGCACATCCCTCGCGAAGCGCTCTCGCGTGTATCGGCCTACGACTGGTTCGGGTCGCTCCTCTTCAACCCGGTCGGCTACGCGGCGGCGGGCCCGATCGCCGGCGCGGTGGGGGATCGCGCATCGCTCGGGCTCGCGGCCGGCTGGCTGCTCGTGGGCCCGCTCGTCCTCGTCACGCTCCCGGCGATCCGCGCGGTGCGAGATGAATAGTCTTTGCCGGGATGCGGGTCCTCGTCACCGGCGCCGCCGGCTTCATCGGCTCGCACTTCGTCAGGCTCCTCGCCGCGGCGGGCGACGAGGTCGTCGTCCTCGACAAGCTGACCTACGCCGGCAATCGCGCCAACCTCGACGGGGTCGAGCACGAGTTCCACGAGGGCGACATCGCCGACGACGAGGCGGTCGCGAAGGCGGCGAAAGGATGCAGCGCGATCGTCAACTTCGCCGCCGAGTCTCACGTCGACCGCTCGATCATCGGCCCGGCGGAGTTCATCAACACCGATGTCCTGGGGACGCAGGTGCTGCTCGACCGTGCGCGGCATGCCGGGATCAGGCACGTCCAGGTCTCGACCGACGAGGTGTACGGCGACATTCCCTTCGAGGCGACGCCGTGCTCGGAGGACGCGCCGATCAGGCCGTCGAGCCCGTACTCG
>DASZLW010000388.1:0-6593 GCA_035552175.1 Gaiellaceae bacterium
ATCAAGGAGATCGAGGTCGGCTTTCCCTCGGCGTCGAAGACCGACTTCGATTTTGTCCGCTCGCTCATCGAGAACGGGTTGATTCCGGAAGACACGACGATCGCGGTGCTCACGCAGGCGCGACCGGAGCTGATCGAGCGGACGTACGAGGCGATCGAGGGTGCCGACCGGGCGATCGTCCACCTCTACAACTCGACCTCCGAGACGCAGCGGCGCGTCGTCTTCCGGCTCGACAAGGAAGGGATCACGGATCTCGCCGTCCGCGGCACGGCGCTCTGCAGGGAGCTCGCGGGGGGCACGAAGACGGGAATCGTGTTCGAGTACTCGCCCGAGAGCTTCCACGGCACCGAGCTCGACTACGCCCTCGAGATCTGTGAGGCCGTGATTGCCGAGTGGGGGCCGACGAGCCACGAGAAGATGATCGTGAACCTGCCGACGACCGTCGAGTCGGTCCCGCCGAACGTGTACGCGGACAGGCTCGAGTGGTTCCAGCGGCACATGTCGGCGCGCGACCAGATCATTCTGAGCGTCCACCCGCACAACGATCGCGGCACGGCGGTCGCAACGGCGGAGCTCGGGTTGATGGCCGGCGCAGAGAGGGTCGAGGGGACGCTGTTCGGGAATGGCGAGCGCACCGGGAACGTCGACATCATCACGATGGCGCTGAACCTCCTGACGCAGGGTGTCGATCCACGCATGGATCTCTCGCGCATCGACGAGACCAAGGCGATCGTCGAGGAGTGCAACGAGCTCCCGGTCCATCCGCGGCACCCGTACGCCGGCGAGCTCGTCTACACGGCATTCTCTGGCTCCCATCAGGACGCGATCAAGAAGGGGATGTACGCCCAGCAGCGGGCTCAGTCGGACCACTGGGACGTGCCGTACCTGGCCGTCGATCCCCTGGATGTCGGGCGCAGCTACCAGGCGATCATCCGGGTCAACTCGCAGTCGGGAAAGGGCGGCGTCGCCTACCTGATGGAGACCGAGCACCACCTCGAGCTGCCGCGCGGGCTGCAGGTGGACTTCGCGCAGAAGGTGCAGGCGATCACCGACTCGCGTGGCGACGAGCTGACTGCGGACGAGCTGCTCGCCGCGTTCCACGAGCACTACCTCGCGGTGACTCGTCCCTACGAGCTGGTGTCGTATGTCCACTCGAGCGCCGACGACGACCGGATCGTGGCGCAGGTGCGCGTCGACGGCGAGGTGCAGGAGCTCGAGGGGAACGGCAACGGCCCGATCGCGGCGCTCGTCGAGGCATTCTCCCGGCAGTTCGGGATCGAGGTTCGGCTACGGGACTACCACGAGCATGCGATGGCCGCGAGCGCCGATGCGACCGCGGCGGCCTACGTCGAGGCGGACGTCGACGACGACGCGGTGTGGGGCGTCGGGCTCCATCCGAGCATCGTCACGGCGTCGCTCCGCGCGATCGTGAACGCGGTCAACCGGGCGATCGCGATCCGCCAGGCGGTCGCGACGGCGAGCGCGCTCTTCGACGCCGGCTAGGAACCGCCGTCGGGGCCGCAGCACCAGCCGTCCAGAACGGGTGAGCGGGCGTGGCCGTTGCCCGGCTCGAACTGGGCGGCGATCCCGGCGACAGCGACGACCCGCTCGTCGCCGGCCGGTACGAAGAGCCACTGGTCTGCGGTCGGCCAGGCGAGCAGAAGCCAGCGCCCGTCGGGGGCCCACGCCATGGCGCCGAAGCGGCCGCTCCCGGAGAAGACCTCGGTCGGCGCGCTGCCGGGGTGGTCGAGGTCGACGGTGACCGCGTCGCTGCGATGTCCCCCGAGGACGACGGTGAGGTCGTGGGTTCCGGGGACGAACGAAGCGGCGCCGGCCGGCCGCCGCAGGCGAACCGACGGGAGTCGGCCTCCGTCTCCGTCGAACACCTCGACGCCGTGGTTCGTGACGACAGCGAGGCGGCGCCCATCCTTCGACCAGAGAAGCTCGCTCGGCCTGCCCGTGAGCCGGCGGCGGGCGATCGTGAGGCCCGAGTCGGCGTCCGCGAGCTCGAGCTCGTTCCGTGCGGTGACGAAGGCGAGAACGTGCTCGTTCGCGCCGCTCGGGCGCCAGGCGGCCGCGACGTGGGCGGCGCGGGGCGCGAAGAAGCGGTCGTCGGTTCCGTCGCCGGCGACGATCCGGAGCGCGTTCCCGTCCAGGTACGCGATCCGGTACCCGTCCGGCGACCAGCGCGGAAGTGTCACCGTTCCGGCTCGCGCGAGCGACCAGTGGATCGTTCCCTTCGGGTCGACTGCGAGCAGCTCGTGCCGCCGGGTCACGGCGACGAAAAGCCCGTGGGGCGACCAGGATGCCTGCAGGTACCGGCCGAGGAGCCGCTTCGATCCATCGGGCTGCACGACCCATGGCCCCGCGGTCGACGTGACGAGCAGCGCGCCGGGGGCGGGAAGCCTTGTCAGAGCGGGAGCGGCGTGTCTCAGGCCGACGGCCTGCCGGACAGAGTGCACGATCGCCGATCCGGCCGGGCTCACCGCGATCGCGACGACCGCGGCGGCCGTGGCGCCGAAGGCGAGCAGAGCGGGCCGGAGCCTTCGCATCCGTAGCGGCTCGGTGGCGGGCATCCGCTCCGAGAATGCGCGCGTCACGACCTGGCGAGCCCGCTCCTGCGCCGCTGCCTCATCGGGAATCGGGACTCCGAGGAGCTCGCTCTTCATGGCCGCAGGCGCTCCTCGAGCGTGTCGAGCCCGCGGCGTAAGCGGGAGTTGACGGTTCCGCGCGGGAGGTCGAGCATGGCGGCGATCTCGCCGGGCGTGTAGCCGAGGAGGTGGCGGAGGACGATCACCGCGCGGTGCTCCGGTGTGAGTGCTGCGAGTGCGGAGAGCGTGTCGCCGGAAAGCTCGGGAGCGTGCGCCGGGGCCTCGGCTTCGTCGAGGCCCGCCTCGCGGCGAAGCTGCCGTGAACGGGCCCAGTCGATCGCGCGGTTGACCACGATCCGGTGGAGCCACGGCCCGAACGGGCGGTCGCCGTCGAACCGGTCGAGGCGCCGGATAGCGGCGAGGAAGGCCTCCTGGGCGATGTCCTCGGCGGCCGCGGAGTCGTGGACGACGAGGTACGCGGTGCGGTGGGCGCGGGGCCAGTGCGCGCGGAACAGGGCCTCGATCGCCGAGGCCGATCCCTCCCGGGCCTCACGAAGGGACGCCCGCTCCTGACGCGCCGCGCCGGCCATCCGTCTCCGACTATACGGCCGGTGGGGTCCGGGAGGTCCATCGCCGTCATCTCTCCGTTTACGGTCATTCGGCCTCCTCGGGTCCCCCCGCTTTCGGTTTTCGGGCAGCACGGAGCCCGCGGCGACTATGTAGTTCCCCACCCTGGGAGGGGGTCGAAGACCCCCCGCCACCCACGAGGGATGATGCGGGTCTCCGCGAGCCGGCACAAGATGTCCTTTGTCACGGACGTGTCGCAGTTCGTCCACAGCCGTCCCGAGCGGGCATGACCGAACGCAACGGACCGCATGCGACGGATCGAACCCGATGGACCGCATGCGAGTGACCGCACGCGACGGCCGAACCCGAGTGACCGCACGCAAGTGACTGAACGCGGACCGCACGCAATGGACCTGGCCGAGCATCGACGACGTATGAGGGAGAAACGCCGAGGAGGACTCCGATGCCCAAGATGCTCGTGCTGCTGCTCGTCACCGCCCTCGCCGCCCCGCCGGGGGCGCTCGCAGACGGCGGCCCCTCGCCCGGCGTCACACAGAACGGGACCGGCGCCGGCGGAACCGGGATCCGATACGTCGCGCTCGGGAACCGGGTGACGACCGAGCTCGCGGCGGTCGACCGCCGAAGCGGCAAGGTTCTCGACTGGCGATCGATCCCCGGCAACTGGGGCATCCCGCTCGCCACCTACGACGGGACCCCCACAGGCCTCTCCGCAGACGGCTCCACCCTCGTGCTCGCGCCCGTCAACCCGTACACCTGCAAGCCGCAGGGCGGCTGCGCGCTCTCGCGGAGCACGTTCGCGGTCTACTCGACGAAGTCGCTCCGGCCGAAGGAGACGGTGCACCTGCGAGGCGTCTTCTCGGCCGACGCGCTCTCGCCGGACGGGCGCACCCTGTACCTGATCCAGTTCGTCCCCTCGCCCAACTTCGAGCAGTACCGCGTCCGGGCCTACGACCTCGCGCAGCGGCGACTCCTCCCCGGCGCGATCGCCGACCGCACGCAGCGTGGCTGGCTGATGCAGGGCCAGCCGATGGCCCGCGTCACCTCGTCCGGCGGCCGCTTCGTCTACACGCTGTACGCGAACGAGGGCGGCTACCCGTTCGTCCACGCGCTCGACACCGTGCGCGGTGTGGCGCATTGCATCGGGCTTCCGTGGCACCTGTCCGACCAGGGCCTGATCGCGGACATGCGGCTCACGCTCGGGAACGGCGGGAGAATGCTCACCATCGCCGACCCCTCCGTTCGCGCTCCGGCCGTTGCTCCGTCGTTCCGGATCGACACGCACACCTACGTCGTCTCCGAGCCCGGGACGAGCCATCCGTCGGGTTTCCCCTGGTGGACGCTCGGCTTCCTCGGGATTCCGGCCCTCGTTCTCGTGCTCGTGGCGCTCAGGCGCCTCCGCGTTCCGGGCCTGCGCGCGGCCGCCGCCCATGGGTAGGGCGGTGGCGCTCGGAGTGGCGCTCGCGCTCGTCGCTGCGGACGGCGCCGGTGCTCGCGAGCGTCGGGCGGAATGTACGCGGACACCGCTCGAGCAGTCCGTCCCGCCGCCGCTGGCGCGAGCGGCGAGGGCGTTCAGCCCGTGGTGGGGGACGCGCGTCACCGGGCTCCGAGCGGGGCCGGTCTACGTGGTCGCCGGGTCGTACCGGACCGCGATCTCGCGCGACGGCGACACGACCGACTCGAACGGACGCGACCTCCACCGCGCCCTCGTCGCCGTCTCGCCGAGCTACACGGGCGCGATCACGATCTCCGGGAGACGACTCGGGTTCTCGACGAACGGCGCCATCGCCTGCTCGGTGAGGCGCCGCGACGTCACCTGCGACACAGGACGGTCGTCGCTCCTGCGCGTTGTCCGCGAGCTCCGCCTGCCCGCCGGAACCGGCTGGCGGATCGTCAGGACAGAGCTCCGGATCTCCGGCACCGGCTGCTTCCGGATCGCGATCAGTGGGCGCGGGCTGTCAGGCTCGATCCCGCTCTCGGTATGAACCGCCGGGAGTTCCTCGCGTTCGCCGCGGCCGCGCCGGCTGCGCTCCGTTCCGGGCCGTCCTCGACGGCGTTCGTGACCTGCGACACCGAGGCCCGCGTCAGCCGTGCCGCGTATGTGACGAGCGGCGCTGCGGGGACCTTCCGCGTCCACTCATCAGGCGGTGAACTCCTGCGCGAGACGCGCGTCCCGACAGGGTCCTACAACGTCCAGTCGGGCCCCGGCGGCCTCGTCTTGACCCCGTCACTCGAAACCGGGACGCTCTGGTGCTCGACGCACGCGGGCGGCTCCTCCGGAAGGTCGCCGTCTCCGCTTCGTCACACGACGCCTGCTTCGCCTTCTAGCCGCGCCCCCCGGCTGCGGCCGCGGGATCAGGCGACGCCGGGCTTGTGCTCCAGCCGGACGAGCCGGCGGATGCGAATCAGCTCGGCGCGCTGGTAGAAGCCGAGCAGAGCGAGCACGACCGGATAGAGGGCGACGAGCAGGAGCGAGAGGGGAAGCGAGAGCCCGCCGGCGCGGGCGGCGAACGTGAGGCCGACCGCGGCCCCGAGTGCGGTCACGATCCGCCGCCACTGGTAGGGCACCGGGTAGACCGACTGCGCGTAGATCGTCATTGCGACGAACAGGACGACGTAGGCCGCGGCGGTCGAGATCGCGGCTCCGACCATTCCGTAGCGGGGGATCAACCAGAAGTTGAGCGCGACGTTCACCACCGCACCGATTCCCGTGACGACCCAGTTGAGCTGCGTCTTCCGCGCCCGGCCACTGCCGATCGCGAGCACCGTGTACCCGGCGTAGACGGCGAAAGCGAAGGCGAGCAGGGCGACCCCTTTCTCCGCCCGGTGGTAGCCCGGGTGGGTAAGGCCGTCGACGAGCCACGGCGCGAGCGCGCCGAGCGCGAGCGACATCCACGAGCACACCGCCAGCAGGTAGGTCAGCACGAATGCGTAGGCGCGGCGGGCGGCGGCATCCTCGTCGATCGAGTACGCGAATGCCGGCCAGGCCGTCCGGAAGGCGAGGATCACGAACGAGACCACCGATGCGACCTTGATCGCGGCCGAGTACACGCCCGCCTCTGCGAGGCCGTTGTAGTGGATCACGAACCGGCGGTCGACGAAGTTGATCACCCAGAGCGCCAGCGCGGAGGGAACGAGGGGCATCCCAAAACCCTGCATCGCCCGCAGGAGCTTCCCGTCGAACTGCAGCCCGAGTTGCTCGCGCCGGTAGGCGACGAGGGCGATGTAGACGGTGAGTGTCCCCACGAAGTTCCCCGTCACGAGTCCGGTCGCACCCCAGTGGAAGACGGCGACGAACAGCACCATCCCCGCCACCGTGATCAGGACGTTCGCGAGGCTCGCGATCGCGTAGGCCGTCGACCGCTCCTCGGCCCGGAACAGATTGGTGAGCTGGTTGTAGTTCGTCTGCGCCCAGAG
>DASZLW010000389.1:0-4935 GCA_035552175.1 Gaiellaceae bacterium
CGGGCAAGGGCGCCCTCGGCCCGGCGCTCGAGCTTCTCGACGGCCTCGCCGTCCAGCGCTCGCTCGTCGTGATCGTCTCCGACTTCCGCGGCCCGATCGACTGGCGGCCGGCGCTCCTTCGCGTCGCAGGGCGCCATCCGACGCTGGCGGTCGAGATCCGTGATCCGCGCGAGCAGGAGCTTGCCGACGTGGGGGAGCTCAGGCTGGTCGATCCCGAGACGGGGCGCCAGCTCCGTGTCGACACGAGCGACCGGCGGTTGCGCGAGCGGTTCGCCACCGCGGCTGCCGAGGAGCGGACGGGCCTCGTGCGGCTCCTCAACGCGGCCGGAGTCCGTCACGTGGCGCTCTCGACCGAGGGCGACTGGCTCCGCGGTCTCGCGGCCTTCCTGCGCAGGAGCAACGCCTGATGCCCTGGAGCTCGCCGTGGCAGCTCGTGACGACGCTGGCTTTCAAGTCGCCGTGGTACCTGCTCTGCCTGCTCGCGATCCCGGTCGCGGTCGGCGTCTACCTCGTGATCGAGCGCAGCCGCGGACAGCGTGCCGCGGCCTGGTCGTCGCCTCACCTCCTCAGCAATATGGTGATCGGCAGACCCGGCGGCCGCCGCCACCTGCCCGCCGTGATCTTCGGGATCGCGCTCCTGCTCCTGCTCGTCGGGTTCGCGCGGCCCGAGTCGAAGTTCAGGGAGGCGAAGGACGGCGCGACGGTCGTCCTGATGGTCGACGACTCCGGCTCGATGGGGGCGAACGACGTGAAGCCGACCCGGCTGCTCGCGGCCGACGCGGCCCTCACCGCGTTCGTCAAGCAGATTCCCTCGCGCTACCGGATCGCGCTGATCACGTTCTCGACCGGGATCGCGACGCGGGTTCCGCCGACCTACGACCGCGATGCCCTCATCCGAGGATTGCCGAAGCAGGCGGAGCAGCAGGGCACGGCGATGGGAACGGCTCTCGAACAGGCCGTGACCGTGGCGAAGAAGGCCGTCGGGCCGAGCAAGCCCGGCTCGCCGCATCCACCCGCGACGATCCTGCTCGTCTCCGACGGCGGCTCGAACGAGGGAAAGCCGACCGCGGCGGCTGCGAAGCTCGCGCAGAAGGCGGCGATTCCCGTCTCGACGGTCGCGCTCGGCACACCCGGCGGGATCGTCCACCAGATCGTGAACCTCGGCAAGGGCAAGACCGCCCCCTATCAACGGCAGGTGCCGGTCGACCCGACGACGCTGAAGGCGATCGCGAAAGAGAGCGGCGGCAGGTTCTATGCCGCGAAGTCCGTGAGCCAGCTCAGCCAGGTCTACAAGGAGCTCGGCTCGCGGCTCGTGTACGACAAGGAGTACCGCGAGCTCACGGTCGGCGTGACCGCGGCGGCCCTCGTGCTGATCCTCGCCGCGGCGGGGCTCTCGGCCTGGTGGTTCAGGAGGCTCGTATGAAGATGCGTCTTGCGTTCGTGGTCGTGCTCGCCGCGGTTGCAGCCACCGCGGCTCCCGGTCGCGTCTCGGCTGCGAACGAATGCTCCGGCATTCCTCGCTGCCTGCCGGTCACCGGGCCCTGGGTGGCCGTGCCCGCCCACGGCGAGGCGACCTTCGCACTCGAGTGCCCGGGAGGCAAGGGGATCATCGGCGGCACCGACGCGAAGGCGAGCTCGCTCGACGTTCGCGCGAGCTTCGACGGGATCATCTCGGCGCCCGTGGCGTTCGGCCGCACGACGCTCGGTCAGGCGTTCTTCCGGGCCGTGTCGGCGACCCACAAGCCCGGCTCGTTCAAGCCGTTCATCGGCTGCATCCCGACCCAGAACCAGGTGACGAACACGATCTCCTCGAAGATCACGCCGGTCGGGCCTCCGCTCGACCTCAAGATGAAGCTCGTGCGGATCAATGCCGGGTTCGAGCACAGCGTCTCCGTCTCGTGCCCCTCGGACGAGCCGCTCGTCGACAGCTGGAACGCTGTCGCGTTCACCTCGACCGACCCGCCGGACCCCGCGATCGCCTCGGCGGTCAGGGTGCAGACGGCGATCGCCGGACGGACCGCGACGCTCGCGATCTCGGTCAGCGAGGCGATGCCGAAGGGCGTCGGCGCCGAGGTGCAGGTCGGCGTGAGGTGCGCCGGCGGTTGAGCTTCACGACGCCGCTCTTCCTGCTCGCACTCCTCGTCGTGCCCGTCGTGATCGCGGGCGCGATCGTGATCGAGCGACGCCAGGCACGGTTTCCCGTGGCGTTCACGAATCTCTCGGTGCTCGCAGACGTCGCGCCGAAGCACCACCGTTCTTGGCGCCGCCTCGTTCCGCTCGCGCTGCTCCTGCTCGCCCTCGTCTCGGCGGCGAGCGCCCTCGCGCGCCCGCGGCTCCGGCTGGCCGTGCCGGACCAGAACGCGACGATCGTGCTCCTCGTCGACGTCTCCGGCTCGATGCGCGCCAACGACGTCGAGCCGACGCGCCTCGACGCGGCCGTCTCGGCGATGCGGACGTTCCTCGACCGGCTCCCGAAGCGGTTCAAGGTCGGCCTCGTCGCGTTCAGCTCCGAGCCTGAGCCGCTGATCGCGCCCACGTCCGACCGTGACGTGATCCGCCAGTCGATCACCCTCCTCGAGCCCGAGGCCGGCACCGCCGTCGGCGACGGGATCCAGACCGCGGTGACAATGCTCAAGTCGTCGCTCGCGCAGAGCGGGTACGTCCGCAAGGCGGGGCAGCCGCTGCCAGGGGCGATCGTGCTGCTCTCGGACGGAGCCCAGAACCGCGGCGTCCTCCAGCCCCTCGCCGCCGCACACAACGCCAAGGTCGCTGGGATCCGCATCTACCCGGTCTCGCTCGGGACCCCCGGCGGTCATGTCACGTTCGGATTCGGCGCGTTCACGAACTCGGTGCCGGTGCCTCCCGACCCCGTGACGATGAGCGCGATCGCGGCCGCGACCGGCGGGAAGGCGTATTCGGCCGAGAGCGCCGCGAGCGTCGTCCAGATCTACAAGACGCTCGGCTCGAGCATCGGGCGGACGCACAAGCGCGTCCAGATCACCTCGTGGTTCGGTGCCGCCGCCGCGGGATTGCTGCTGCTCTCGGTCGGCGCGGGCCGGCTGTTCGCCGCACGGCTGCCCTGACTACAGGTCGAGCGCGAGCCCGCGGAGCGCGAGGAAGACGGCCTCGCTGAAGGTCGGGTACGGCTGGATCACGTCGAGGAGGATCTCGATCGGCGTCTCGGCCCGGATCGCGAGCGTGAGCTGCTGCAGCCATTCGCCGGCTTCGGGCCCGACCGCGACGGCGCCGGTGAGCACCCGGCGGTCAGGATCGGCCGCGACCTTGAGGAAGCCTTTGCGCTTCGGCCGCTCGTAGGTCGACAGGCGCGGGGTCGAGGTGAGCTGCCATGTCGAGAGCCTGCCGCCGTCGAGCGTGCCGACGGTCGCGACCTGCGGATCGGTGAAGATCGTCGCCGGGATCGCGCGGTAGTCGGCGCGCGTCTGCCGGCCCGCGATGTCGTAGGCGGCGATTCGGGCCTGGTACTTCCCGACGTGGGTGAACTGCGCGATCCCCGTCACGTCCCCGATCGCCCACACGTTCTCCGCAGCTCGTAGGCGCTCGTCGACCTCGATCCCCCGGCGGCTCGTCTCGAGGCCGAGCGGCCCGAGCCCGTCGAGGTTCGGCGTCCGGCCCGTCGCGACGAGGATGCGGTCGAAGGGAAGCTCCTTGCCGTCGGCGAGAAGCGCGGTGCCGCCCTCGACCGATTCGAGCGTGGCGCCGGTCACGAGCTCGATGCCGTCCTCGCGGAGACCCTCCTCGACGAGCGCCGCCGCCTCGGCGTCGATCCGCGGCAGGATCCGGGCCTCGCCCTGGACGAGCACCACCCTCGATCCGACGCGAGCGAAGAACTGCGAGAGCTCACACCCGACGGGGCCGCCGCCGAGCACGAGAAGCCGGGCAGGGACCTCGGTCGTCTCGGTCGCCTCCACGTTCGTCCAGAAGTCCGTCGACTCGAGGCCCCGAACGGGCGGGATGAGCGGGGAGGAGCCGGTTGCGACGACGAGCCGGTCGTACGGAAGCTCCTCTCCCTCGACCTCGACGACGCCCGGCCGTGCGATCCGCGCGTCACCGCGCACGAGGGTGCAGCGCTGATCCGCGAGCCACGCGACCTGGGAGGCATCGTCGCGCTCGGCGACGAGATCGCGCCAGGCGAAGACCGCCGGAACGTCGAGCGTGCCGCCGAGGACGCCGGGAGAGCGGCGCCCCGCCGCGACCACCTCGGGCGCTCGCAGCATCGTCTTCGTCGGCATGCAGGCCCAGTAGGAGCACTCGCCGCCGACGAGCCGCCGCTCGACGAGCGTCAGCTCGACCTCGGCGTCGAGCCGGCGGAGGGCGCCGACGAAATGCTCGCCGGTCGACCCTCCACCGAGAACGACGACCTTCAACTACGTGAGCTTGTTCGCTTTGAGGAACGTCTTCGCGACGGAGGCGGCCGACTGCTTGTCGACCTCCACTGCCTTGTTCATCGCGAGGATCGCCGGAAGCGTGAGCTTCGCGGACACTGCGTTCACCGTCGCCGTGAACGTCGGTCCGGCCGCGGCCGCGACCTTTGCCGACACGATCGGCGCGACGTTCTGGAATCCGGTGATGTGCTTCGGATCGGTCAGCACCGTGTACTTGGACGGAGCGCTGAGCGGCGGGTCGGTCGAGAACACGTCGGCCGCGAGCACCGTGCCCGCGTCGAGCGCCGCATACGGCGAGACGCTCCCGACGGACTCGAAGCTCGCCTTCGAGAGCCCGTACTGCTTCGTATAGCCGAGGAAGCACGTGTTGCGGGTCTGGCACTCGGGGAAGCCGCCGAGCTTGAACGCTCCGACCTTCTGCAGGTCGGAGATCGTCTTCAGCCCGTACTTCTTCGCCGTCGCGTTCGTCACCGCGAGCACGTCCGTGTCGTAGAACGGCGTGGCGTTGAGGACGGTGTAGCCCTTCGCAGCC
>DASZLW010000390.1:0-12989 GCA_035552175.1 Gaiellaceae bacterium
ATCGCATTGGCCATCGTGCTCATAGGAAAGATCAGGTGGAACCGAAGATCCCGAGTACGCGTTGAATCGGATGCGGTCGTGTCTCGGGTCGAGGACTGGACGGCTGCGGGGGAACCTCCAGATCACGATCGGACCTAACGACGTTGCGGTGCGCGAGCGTGATTACGCCCGAAGGGGAGACCGCACGGCCGTCGACTGGATCGGTCGCGAAAGCAATACCGCATCATTTGCTCCGCCGGCCTTGCGGACGAACTCGTTCGCCAGGTAGCCCTCTTCGACGAAACCTTGTTGCTCGAGCACGCGAAGAGCCGCGACATTGTGCGTCATCACCCGAGCCGTCAGCTTGTGGATCCGCCTCTCCGCGGCAAAGTGGACGGCTCGTTCGATGAGCGCGTTTGCGATACCACGTCCTCGCCACTCCGGATGCACACCAAAACCAATTTCGGTCGGCGCCGGGTGGTTCAGCACGATTGTCAGTTCGCCAACGAGTTGCCCGTTCGCCTCGGCGACGAGCGAGACGATCGCGCCTGACGAAAGCCCGTCGTGGAAGCGCGCCCGTCGCTCGTCTCGCGAGATCTCCGAGACGAGCAGATCAGGCTCGTTACGAGCGACCAGGCCGGCGATTGCGTCAGCGTCGCCTCCGGTTGCCTCACGGATCGCAACTGCATCCATCCAGAGCAAAGGATACGCCCGACCGAGTATCCGTCAACGCGGCCCGGCGCCCGAGCGGCAGATCCATCCCGGCCGGCTAGAGCACCTTCTTGATCACGGTGAAGCCGCCGATGATCGCCAGAACGACCACGATGACGATGACGAGAAGCAGCGTTCCGATGAACCCGATCACCATGTGTTCGTCTCCTTGTTCTCGAGGTTCATCGGCGTGTACCCGCTCGCCCTGATTTCGCAACTCGCCCCTGGTTCGGGCTCCCGGAAATGCTCGGCTCCTGCGTGACATGCTCCAGATGGATGCCGCCGACCTTCTCCGCGTAGGCCAGCGCGATCGCTTCGAGCTCCGGGGAAGTGGTGGCGCAGGCGTCCACGACGATCGACGCCTTGAGGCCGCGCTCGCGCGCATCGATCGCCGTCTGCACCACGCATCCTTCGGTCGCCGCGCCGACCAGGAGGACCCGCCGGACGTCCTGAGACTCGAGGAGGATGTCCAGGGCGGTGTGGTCGAAGGCCGAGTAGCGATGCTTGAGCAAGACCGGGTCACCCGCCTGCGGTAGCAGCGGCTCGACCAGGTCTCCGGCCTTCCCTTCGAGAGCAATACGCACGAGCCGCACGGCATCGCTCGTCCAGGCTCCCCGCTCGTCGTTGACGTAGATCACCGGCACACCGGTGTCGCGTGCAACCTCGAGCACGTGCCCGATATTCGGCGCGCGCTCGCGAAGCGAGGAGAGCAAGGCATCGCCGTCCTCGTGAACGAAGTCGTTCAGGAGATCGATCACGAGAATGGCATCTCCGCGTTCCATCCGAATCGTCGTGGCGGGTTCGACTCCGCAGCCCTTCCTGCCTACCCGGATCGCGCAGATCCTCGAACCACTTCGAAGCTTTGGCTGCGATCCGCCGTCGAGCCGGGTGAGCGCGCGTACCTACGCCGTGCAGCCGTGCGCGCGGACGTACGCCGCGAGGTCGCGCGCCAGATTCCACACGTCAGGCGAGCCGAGGCCTGTCGCGTAGTCCCAGCCGACCTTCGCCGGGTAGTAGCGGTTGCCGCCCTGCCGGACGTCGTGGAACGCCGCGTAGGGCTGCTTCGTGAGCGCGAGTTTGTAGAGGATCGGCGCGAGGAAGCAGGTCCGCCCGACCCCTTGCTTCGCCACGTACTGCTCGGCGAGGAGCATCGAGGCTGCCCAGAACGGCGTCGCAGCGCTCGTGCCGCCGAACGAGTCCCAGTTGCCGAAGTCACGGACGAGCCAGCCGCTGCTCGAGCTCGCGCTCGCCGAGACGTCCGGGAGCACCCGGTGGCCGGTCGAGATGTGGTCCGCGACCTGCCAGGCAGGCGCCGCGTCGTCAGGGTTGATCCCGCCGCCTCCGCCGGCGTTCGAGAGCGGATCCTCCCAACCCGCCTCGCGGAGGTAGTTCCCGCTGCTGTCGACCGAGAGGAGCGTGCCGCCGACCGAGACGACGCTCGGCAGGTCGGACGGGAAGTCCACGCTCAGCTCGTGGTTTCCGAAGTCGCTGCGCTGGCAGTCGTAGGAGCCGCTGTCTCCGCTCGAGACGAACACGGTGATCCCGCGGAGGATCGCCACTTTCAGAGCGTTGTTCACCGCGGTCCGGAAAGCCGACGGGAGGCCCTGGTCGCAGATGCCCCAGCTGAACGAGGCGATCTTCGCCTTGCCGTCGGCGACGATCCTGCTGAAGACGTCGACCTCGCCCGCCGCCGACTTCGGAGCCTCGTAGTTCATGATCTGCGCTCCCGGCGCGATTGCACTCGCGATGTCGAGGTCGAGCTCGTCCTCGGTCAGGTCCGATCCCGCCCCGCCACCGTCGACCTTCACGTCCTGCGGGTCGGGGCCGGTGGCGTGGAAGGTCTTGCGGAAGGTCTGCACGTCGTCGCGGGAATCGTGCTCGGCCGGCGGGAACGGCTCGAGCGAGGCGATCGCGATCGTCAAGCCCTTCCCGTCGATTCCACGTGCGTGGAGCGGGGCGACGTCGTAGGCGAGCGCAGCATCGTCGGGCCGCAGCGCCCCGTGCGGCAGCGCCGCCGGAAGGGCGAGCGGCCGCGAGCTGAGGCCGACGATCCCGGAGACGAAGGGGCGAAGCGCGACCGGCAGTGCCGGGCGGGTGTTCGGGGCATAAAAGACGGCGCCACTCGCGTCGACGTAGTCGCGGAAATGGACGCCGAAGAGCTTCCCGAGACTCCCGACCGTGGCCTGTGCGTCGATCTCCGTTCGCTGCGGGTAGGTCGCCGTCACCGACACGCCGTGGGCGGCGAGCGTGCGCTCGACTTGGCGCTCGTCACCGAGCGAGAGCCCGTAGCGGGCTCCGATCTCGGCTGCCGTCGCGGGCGCGGCGGTGCCCCCGGCGGCATCGCGATCGAGCCGGCGCTGGTCGAGCTTCAGGTTGAGCGCGAACGAGATCCGCGTGCTCGGCGAGGTCGGCCCGAGCGCGTGGACGGCGCGGGCCGGAGCCGAGGCTGCGCCGGCGCCGCCGCCGAGGCAGAGCGCGAGCAGTGCCGGAAGGAGGAGCCGCAGCTTCACGACGTCGACCACTGGAAGCTGTCGAGCATCTCGTCCGCGGCCTCGAGCGCGGGGAACGGGGAGCTCGCCGAGCTCGAGTCGGCCTGGTCGTTCGTGATCGCCTCGACGACGACCGTCGCGCCGCCGTGCGTGGCCGCCTCGAACGCGATCTCGACCTGCTCGTCCGGGCTCGGCGGCTGGTCGACCGTCGCCCTGTACATCTCGGAGATGCCGCGGGCGAAGCCGATCTCCGGGGAGAGCACGACGTCCTTCTGGGACGTGTCCCGCTGAAGCCCGAGGAAGTCCTGGCGCTCGGTCGCGACCTGGTCGGCGAGCGCCGAGACGGCGTCCATGCTCGCGGGATAGACGAGGATACCGACCGCCACGAAGAGCCCGTTTCCGCCCTCGGCCTTCACCACGAGCGAGCGCTTGGCAGACGACACCGTCTGCCAGTTGTCCGGGTAGTGCACCGTGACGCCGAGGTCGCTCGTCCACCCTTTCCCCTCCTCGTACACGGACGCCGCGATCGCGTTCGGCGCCGGCACCGTGATGCCTTGCGGGGGGCCGGCACAGGGGATCCCGGACTGGCACGGCGGCTTCGTCTGCGCCGGCCGCGTGACGAGGATCACGACCGCCGCGAGGCCGAGCGCGCCTCCCGAGAAGGCGAAGAAGATCGCGAGCTTCAGCTTCAGCCCCATCCGCGCCGAGCGCGCGCCGCGCTTCGGAAGTGCCCGGAGCGAGACGCCGCAGCGCCCGCAGAAACTGTGCGCCGGGGTCTGCCTGTGGCAGTTCGGGCACTCGATCGGCGGCCCGACGGGATGCTCGGCCGCCTCCTCGCAGAGACCGACGTGGATCATGAAGCGGAGCCACAGGAGCGAGACGGCGGCGAGGCCCGCGGTGAGCGCCAGCGCCGCCCACTGCCCGAGGTAGATCGCGCTCAGGTAGGAGCCGACGAGCGCGCCGACCGCGACCGGGACGACGAGGAACGGGGAGCCGAGAAGCCGGAGCTCACGGCGATCTCGCGCACGGCCGCGCACCTGGAGCCAGAAGCAGCCGCACGTCGCGCCGGCGACGCCCGCGGCAAGGAGCGGCAGGGCGACGCCGAGGGTGAGGAGGCGCGCGATCCAGAGGCTGCTCTGCCCCGCGGCGCGGAACCCGTGCCCCAAAAACCCGGAGGAGTTCGTGATCGCCTCGGCCGCCACGAGCGTCACCGCGGAGGAGCCGCCGAAGGTCACCCCGTCGAGGACGTCGTTGAAGTTCCGGTACGGGAGCAGGACGAGCGGCCCGGCGATCATCGCCACGAATGCGATCGACGGCAGGACCACCCCGAGCCAGACCACGTCGTGGGTGTCGGGCTTCCCCTGCACGAGCGAAACCTGGCTCGCGAGGTGCTTCGCGAGCAACCCGACCGCGATCCCGCCGAGAAGCCCCCACGCGACCGTGAAGCCGAGGACCGGAAGCGGCTCCTCCTCGTACAGGTCGACGTCGAACAGGTAGAGGATGAAGAGGAACGGCACGACAACCGCCGCAGCGATCAGCGCGAGCGGGAAGAGTCGCAGCAGGCACAGGACGACGACGAGGAGGGTTCCGCTCGCGAGTGCGATGCGGAACGGGTGCATGTCCGCCCGCGGAAGGTTCGGGAAGAGCGACGAGACGATCCGCGGATGCCACACATCCTCGTTCGGCGACGCGGCGAACCCGCGCCTCGCGTGCGCATCCGCGAGCGGCTCGCCGCAGCGGACGCAGAACGGCTCCCCGGGAACCTCGTTCTCGCAGTTCGGGCAGGTCGTCACGCTCCGCGGACGCTACAACGCCGTGCAGCGACGTGCCGTAACGTGACATCAACAGGATCTGACGGGCGAGCCGACCCGGTAGACGAAGACACCGCCGACGAGCTGCGGGGTCGCGATGGTGTTCATCGCGTACGACCACTTGCCGGCGTCCGCGGCGTCCACGACGACGGTCGTGACGCCCTTCTCCCGGATGTAGTCCCTGATCAGGCCGGCCTGCGAGGGCGGGATCGGCTTGCCGTACGCGACCGCGCGCGCAGCCGTCGAGTCGAGGAACGACGCCGGCGGCTGTGGCGCGATCTCGCCGCCGGCCATGCGGAAACGGAAGTCGGCGGTGACCTGCCAGAGCATCGGCAGTCCGGGTGTACTGAGCGGAAACGGAAGCACCGTCTCGTTGGGCCCGAGGCACGAGCGGTAGGCGGAGCCGAAGAACGCCGGTACCTCGAAGCTCGTCGCCCACGCTCCGGCAGCCGGGTTCGGGAGCACCGCGGCGACGGCGAGAAACGGCGCCGCGAATCGGAGCACGCCGGGCCGCCGCCGCGCCGTCCAGAGCGCGACGACCACCGACACGACGAGGATCGCGTAGAGCGCGAACCTCTCCGGGAGCGCATTGTCGAAGAGCGGCCGGCCGATCACGAGCGCCCAGGGGAGCGGGATGCTCCTCCTTTGCCCGTCGACGATGAGGTGGTCGCCGAGGCTTGCCACGACGGCCGTCAGGAGTGCGGCGAGGAGGAAGCTCGCCGGCGGCGTTCGGGGGCCTCGGAGGTACGCGAACGCGACGACGAGCGCCGGCAAGCCCAGGTAGGCACCTCGCTCGGCGTCGTTTCCCGGAAAGTGCCGGGCGATGGGCTCGGCCCAGCCGAGCGAGGCCAGCGAGAGCTTCGTCGGGACGACCCAGTTCAGGAGATCGGTGACGTAGGCGCCGGGGTCGTTCAGGGAACCAGACTGGTAGCCGGTCACCGCGTAGTAGAGGAACGGCGCGAGGAGCGCCGCCGCGAGCGCCGCCCCCGCAGCGAGCGGTGCGAGGAGCGACCGCAGGCGGGCTCGCCGCTCGGGCACACGCCAGATGCCGAGGGCGATGCCGACGAGCACCGCAAGCCCGAGCGTGAACGCGAGCTCCGTCGAGAGGAGTACCTGGAACGCGAACACCGGTCCCAGTCGCACCGCGAGGGAGCGCCCGTCGAGGCCGCCCTCGACGTAGCGGACGATCAGGAGCGCGACCACCGGGACGAGGAAGACGGCCGACATGTGCGGGTGCCCCTCCTGCTGGCCGAGCTCGTAGCTCGAGAAGCCGAACAGGTACCCCCCGACGAGCGACGGCCAGAAGGTGCGAGTCAGGTGTCGGCACAGCAGGAACGCGGTCCACGCCCCGAATGCGGGAAGCAGCGTCGCGGCGACGTCGTACGAGGCGAACGGGCCGAGGAGCAGGGTCAGCGGCGAGAAGAGCAGCGCAAGCCCCGGGACCGAGGTCGCCCACGCGAGATCGACCCCGGTCGGCGCCCAGATCTCGTGGGTGAAGAACGGGTTCTGCCCGTGCAGGATCGCGTGAGGCCACCACGCGAACGACCAGATGAAGATCTCCGGGTCGGAGCCGAACCCCACGTACTGCCGGCCGGGCTCGACGAGGAGCCTGAGCCCGAACACGAGGAACGCGACGAGGCAGTACGTCCCGAGCGCCGCGGCGCTTGTCGTCGACCACCGCCGGATGCACCCGCGAACGCCCGTGGAGGTCACTCGCGCGAGCGTACCCATCGATCCGGCAGGCCTTCGCCGGTCAGAGCATCAGGCAGCCGTGCTCGACGCGCTCGCCGCGCCACGGGGGGACCAGGCGGAGTGAGCCAGGAAGCCCGCGAGCCCGACGACGAGGAACGCGACGACCGGGTGGAAGATGCCGACGACCGGATGCTTTCCGCCGGCGACCGCGAGCGCGATCGCCACGAGGACGAGGATCGGCAATGCGAGAGCCCGGAGCACGCTGCGGCGGCCGAGCCGGCCTCCGAGCGCGAACACGAACAGCAGAACGCTCGCGATGAGGAGGACGTAGCCGAGTGCCGAGTGGAGGCCGAAGCCGTGGTCGAAGGCCTTGTGCGTGAGCGCGTTCGTCTTGTCGGCTTTGCTGTCGGCATAGAAGGCGCCGTAGCCTGCTGCCCCGACCTGAACGAGGACGGCGAGAAAGACCGCGGCCGTCCAGTAGCGGTAGGCGGTCCGGAGGGCGCTCGTCATCTCTTTGCTCCTTCGTTCGTGGATGGATCGGAACCCGGTGCGGCCGAGGCTCCTCCCGAGGTTCTATCCGGACCCCGTCTCGACATCGTTACGAACCGGCGCCGACGACCGACCGGCTCGATCCGCAAGACTGGGGTTGACCAAGACTGCGCCTGACCAAGACTGCGCCTCGTATGCGCGGGGGCAAAGTCGAACCCGGGAGGTAGCGCAATGGCAGGCACACCCGTCGTCTTCATCCACGGGCTCTGGCTCCACTCTTCGTCATGGGATCCCTGGGTCGACCTGTTTCGAGAGCGAGGCTACGAGGCGAGCGCCCCGGGCTGGCCGGGAGACTCGGAGACGGTGCCGGAGACGCGCATGTACGCCGGAGCCGTCGCGAACCACGGCATCGGCGACGTGGTCGACCACTACGCCGGGGCCGTCGCTGCCCTGCCGGCGAAGCCGATCGTGATCGGGCACTCCTTCGGCGGCCTGATCGCCCAGCGGCTGCTCGGGCAGAACCTGGCAGCAGCCGGAGTCGCGATCGACCCGGCCCCGATCCGGGGCGTCCTCTTCCTGCCTCCGTCGGCCCTCAAGGTCGCCTCGATCGCCCTCAGGAAGCCGTCGAAACGGAAGGGTGCCGTCGCCCTCACGCCGGCCCAGTTCCGCTACGGGTTCGGGAACGCGCTGCCCGAGACGGAGTCGAGGGAGCTCTACGACCGCTTCACGATCCCGTCGCCCGGGAAGCCGCTCTTCGAGGCTGCGGTCGCGAACCTCGTGCCGGGCTCGCCCGCGAAGGTCGACACGGGGAACTCCACCCGTGGCCCGCTGCTCCTGACCGCGGGCGGTGCCGACCACACCGTCCCGCCCGCGATCGTGAAGCAGACGCTGAAGCGTTACTCGAAGTCGCCGGCGGTGACCGACCTGAAGGAGTTCCCGGGCCGCGGGCACTCACTCACGATCGACGGCGGTTGGAGGGACGTCGCCGAGGCGGTGCTCGCCTGGCTCGGCGAGAAGTCGCTGTAGAGCTCACGTTCCCCGGCCCGGTGACACGGCTGAAGATCCTCGGGCCGGCGGACGAGCTGATCGCCGACATGCCGAGCGCCCGCGCCGAAGCGCTTCCGGTCGGAAGCCGCGTCGAGGCGCACATCGCGGACGACGGTGCGCGCCTGCTCACGCTCGAGGCGGCTCCGCCAGACACTCGCGAGCCAGTCGCGGCCGGTCGGTAAAGATCCCGGTAACCCCGAGTGCGGCGAGCTCGAGCATCCGCGCGGGCTCGTTGACCGTGTAGACGGTCGTCGCGAGACCACGCCTCTTCGCCGCCGCGAGGGCCCTCTGCGTCGCCCGGCGGTCGCCGAATCCGGCCGCCCAGCACCCGGCCGCCGCGGCTCTCCGGATCGAGACGAAGGCGACGTGCTGGATCGTCGGCATCGAGGGGCGCAGGTGCCTCACCGTCTCGATCGCGCCGGCCTCGAAGCAGACGATCACCGCATCGTCGTCGAGGAGCTCGAGCGTCCGCTCGACGACGTGGTGCCGCCGGTACCTGTACGGCGTCTTCAGCTCCACCATCACGCCGATCCGTCCGCGGCAGAGCTCGATCGCCTCGGCGAGCGGCGGCAGCGGCTCGCTACGCCGCGGGGCGCCGTGGGTCACGACGAGTGCGCCGTCGGGCCTCGCATGGACGTCGAGCTCGACGAAGTCCGCGCCGTCCTCGATCGCGCGCTCGAACGCCGGAAGCGTGTTCTCCGGCAGCTCCGCCGACGATCCGCGGTGGGCGATCACGAGAGGGCGCTTCACACGAGCACATTCTGACCCCGAGGCACGGCCTGACGAACGGGCTCGTCCGGCAGCCCCGACAGCGGGTCGTGCTAGAGCGGCCCGTTGAACTCGAGCGCGAGCGCGCCTGCGCCCGCACGCCTCACTTCTTGACGGTGACCGTGAAGCCGGGCCGCGGCGATCGGGGTCGCGAGGTTGTCAACGAGCCGTTACAGACTCGTGACAGTCACAGACGTGCGACCGCTACACGCCCGCCATCTCGGCAAGCCGTTCGCAAGCCGGACGCAGAGCCTGAGAGGCGGGTGACGGATCGCCGTGGGGTTGCAGCGGTCCGCCGGAACACAGTTCGTCCCGCGAGCGGGGTCACGTGGAGACTACGATCGAGGATATGCAGAAGGCACTCAAGCTCAAGCTCCACCGCAAGGCCAAGAAGGCGCAGCGGCGCGAGGTCGGGAAGGCGCTCCTCCGCGAGGGCGCGTCTGCCCGGCGGCGTGCGCGCACGACCGCAGGCGTCTAACCGTCCGCGTTTCTAGGCCGCGTGGCCGTCGCGAGCGTGGCGCAGCCGTTCGCGGTTGCAGTCCTCGACGTAGCGCAGATTCGCGTACTCGACGCGCTCGTCGTGGTCGTAGTCGAGCTCGTCCCGCGCGAAGCGGTACCAGTCGCCCCAGTCGTGCAACTCGCCGGTCGGCACCCGTTCGTGGGGTGTGTCGGACATGACTTCCGTATCGGCAGTCAGGCTGCCGCCGTGAGGACCTCCGCCTCACGGGTTTCGGCGTGCCGGTCGAGGCGGACGAGGAAGCCGGGCCGGGCTGAGCGCAGGTAGTCCACCACCCCCTGCTCGGTCTTCGCGCACGGGAGAAGCGTCTTCCAGTCCGCGAGGTGCTCGAGCCGATGGAAGTCGCCGGTCGCGACCACCGGCAGCTTCGCCTCGGCGACCCACTGGAAGAGCGTGTCGCGGTTGAAGAGCTCGAAGCGGTCGACGAGCGGCGCCCAGCGCCTCGGATCGGCGGCGAACGCGGCGGTGCGCCGGATCGACCGCCGCGCCTGCTCGAGCTCATACGGGTGGGCGGCGACGAGCGCCGCCCCGAGCGCGCGCGAAGCGCGCAAAGCTTCCTCGAGCCCATCCTCGACGCCGACGAACTCGTGCAGGCCGACCGCGACCGCGTGGCCGGCGTAGCCGGGGTCCGGATCGTCGTGGGTGAGCTCGAGCCCCGGGATCACGAGCAGGTCGTAGAGCAGCCGCGCGCGCTCGCCTTCGGCCGCAAGCTCCTCGAGGTAGTCATCGAAGTGAGACTCCTGGACGTGGAGGCCGGGAAGTGTGTGGTCTGTGATCGCGAGCACGTCGAACCCTGCGCGGCCGTAGAGATCGCAGAGCTCCCGGACGCTCAGCGCCCCGTCGCTCCACATCGTGTGCGAGTGGAGCTCGCAGAGAAGCGGATTCGGCTTCGTTGCCATCCACCTGCAGTGTGGCGATCAAAAGGGCCCTCATGCGGGACTTTCCCGCTTTGTAACGAGAGCGCAACCGCCTGTTAGGACGCGGCCGGCGTGCCCGTGCGCATACGCTGCACGGGTGGCCGTCGAATGCTCCCACCTCGACCAGATCACGATCACGGCTCTGCCCGAGCACATCGCGGGCTGCGAGGAGTGCCTGAAGATCGGCGGCCGCTGGCTGCATCTCCGGATGTGCGAGAGCTGCGGGAAAATCGGATGCTGCGACTCTTCGCCGAACAGGCACGCGAGCCGGCACGCCGCCGAGGCAAACCATCCGATCGTGCGCTCGGCCGAGCCGGGCGAGGATTGGAGCTGGTGCTTCGTGGACGAGATCGCTTTCGTCGCCGGTTGAAGCTTCTCGCCGCCGCACTCGCGGCGGTCGTCGTCGCCGCGGCGCCGGGCGGAGCGGCGGCCTCGCGCGTCTCCGTCGCAAGCCCTCCACGGCCGCACATCGTCTGGAAGCCGATCCCGTTTCCTGCCTCGCGCAAGGCGGAAATGGCTGCTTACTCGCTCGCTCACTACGGCACCTCGACCTGGCGGCTCACCTCGCCGCACGTGATCGTCGAGCACTACACGGCGAACGAGAGCTTCTCCGGGACCTGGAACGGGTTCGCTGCGGACGCCGCCGACCCTGAGCTCGGGGAGAAACCCGGCGACTGCGCCCACTTCGTGATCGACCGCGACGGGACGATCTACCAGCTCGTCCCGCTGACGATCCGGTGCCGCCACACGGTCGGGCTCAACTGGACCGCAATCGGGATCGAGGATGTCGGGGAGAGCGACGGCGAGATCCTCGCGAACGTTCGCCAGCGCGACGCGGCGGTCGCGCTCACGGTCTGGCTGATGGCCCGCTACCACATCTCCCTCGGCGACGTGATCGGGCACGACGAGAGCCTCGACTCCCCCTACCACCACGAGCTCGATGCCGCGTGGCGCTGCCAGACCCACGGCGACTGGGTGCGCGCCGACATGGATCGCTTCCGGGCCCTGCTCGTCGCGCGCGCCCGGCGCTACCGCGTCCCGCTCGGCAAACGCGTCGACCGCCTCAGCTCTCCTTGCTGACCTTTCCGCTGCCCTCGCCGATCCCGTCCACGAGCCCGCCGACCCGGCCGAGGGCCTGCGTCAGCTCGCTCGGGACGATCCAGAGCTTGCTCGCCTGCCCCTGCGCGATCTGCGGGAGCATCTGCAGGTACTGGTAGGCGAGGAGCTTCTGGTCGGCGTTGCCGTCGTGGATCGCCTTGAACACGGTCGCGATCGCGGCGGCCTGGCCCTCCGACTCGAGGATCGTCGACTGCTTGACCCCCTCTGCCTTGAGGATCGCCGCCTGCTTCTCGCCCTCGGCGGTGAGGATCTGGGATTGCTTGACTCCTTCGGCGGTGAGGATCGCGGCCCGCTTCTCGCGGTCGGCGCGCATCTGCTTCTCCATCGTGTCCTGGATCGACTGCGGAGGGTCGACCGACTTCAGCTCGACGCGATTCACCCGGATCCCCCACTTCCCGGTCGCCTCGTCGAGGACTGCGGACAGCTTCGTGTTGATCTCGTCGCGCGAGGTGAGCGTCTTCTCGAGCGTCATCCCGCCGATCACGTTGCGGAGCGTCGTGATCGTGAGCTGCTCGATCCCCGAGATGTAGTTGGCGATCTCGTAGGTCGCAGCCTTCGCGTCGTTGACCTGGAAGTAGATGACCGAGTCGATCGAGACGACGAGGTTGTCCTCGGTGATCACCGGCTGCGGCTGGAAGGTGACGACCTGCTCCCGGAGATCGATCAACGGGCGCAGGCGGTCGATGAACGGGATCACGAATGCGAGGCCGGGGTTGAGCGTCCGGCTGTAGCGGCCGAAGCGCTCGATCACGCCGGCCCGGGCCTGCGGGACGATCCGGAACGTCCGTGCGGCAAGCAGGATCACGAGCACGGCCACGACGGCGATCACGATCAGTGCGGTCATTTCAGCGACTCCTTATCGGTAGACGAGCGCCGTCGCGCCCCTGATCTCGGCAACCTGAACCTGCAGCCCCGGCTCCATGACATCCGTCTCGTCGAGTGCGCGGGCGCTCCAGACCTCGCCGCCGATCTTGACATGGCCGCTCGTCGCGTCAAACTGATCGACGACGGTCGCGCGCGCTCCGACGAGCGCGGCGGCGCCGGTGCGGACCGCGGGCGGCATCGAGAGATGGCGCCGGGCGATCGGCCGCAGGAGGCCGAGCGTTGCGGCCGACCCGGCTGCGAAGACGACGATGTCGGCGACCCAGCCGCCCCCGAGGCCCGAGGCGATCGCTGCGGCCGCGGCGGCGATCGCCACCGGCCCGAGGAAGAAGAGCCCGGGGGTCGCGATCTCCCCGATTGCGAGCAGGATCGCGAACACGATCCATACGAGCCAGACAGGCATCGGCCGATCGTAGGCTATTTCGGGCCGACAATCTCAACTTGCAGACATCCATCCGGCGGTGCCGCCCCGGCACGTCTGCCGCGAGGCTTACGCGGATCTGCCTCGACGGTCGACCACGATCGCCGGTCTGGACGGTCAGTCCTGCTCGCGCGCCGGAGCGGGCCT
>DASZLW010000391.1:0-4659 GCA_035552175.1 Gaiellaceae bacterium
GCCTTCCGGCTCGCCGAGCTGATGCGGCGTCCTTAGTGCCCGTCGAGAGGCTCGTGATCGTCGGCACCGGGCTGATCGGGGCCTCCGTCGGGCTGGCCGCCCAGGCAGGAGGCACCCGCGTCGTCGGCTGGGATCCCGACCCCGCCGCGCTCGCGACAGCCGTCCGCGCCGGCGCGTGCTCGGGCGCGGGATCGCTCGACGAGGCGCTCGACGGCGCCGAGCTCGTGGTTGTCGCAGCACCGGTGTCTGCCCTGCCGGCCAGGGTCGCCGAGGTGCTCGCCTCGACCGGTGACGAGGTGACGGTCACGGATGTCGGGTCGACCAAGACGACGGTCGTCGCGGCCGCCGGCGGGTCGCCGCGGTTCGTCGGCGGCCACCCGATCGCAGGCAAGGAGGTGCACGGCGCCGAGCACGCAGCCGCCGGCCTCTTCGAGGGCGCGACATGGTTCCTGACCCCGCCCGTCGCCTCCGGAGAGGAGCGGTACGCGCTCGTCCACGGGTTCGTCGCCGGGCTCGGCGCGTTCCCCCATGCGATCGACCCGGTCGCGCACGACGAGCTCGTCGCGCTCACGAGCCATCTCCCGCACGTGCTGGCAAACGTGATCGTGAACCAGGCGGGCGCGACGCGCGTCGAGGGGCACGAGCCGCTTGCGAACGCCGGCGGATCGCTCAGGGACATGACGCGCATCGCGGGTGCGAACCCGCAGCTGTGGCGCGAGATCTTCCTCGACAACGCCGGCGCCGTCCGAGCGAGCCTCGCCGAGCATCGCCGGCGGATCGAGGAGGTCGAGGCGGCTCTCGAACGCGGCGACGAGGGCTTTCTCTCGTCCTGGATCGGCGAGGCGGCCCGGAACCGGCGCCGGATGCTCGACGTCGCCTACGGAGATGCCGGCGCGCTGCACCGGCTCCAGGTGCACGTGGCCGATCGTCCGAACGTCCTCGCCGAGATCACCCACGCGTTCGGCGCGGCCCGGATCGACATCCGCGACTTCGAGCTCGACCACATCTCGGCCGACCGCGGCGGGACGCTGACGCTGCTCGTGAGCGGCGAGGAGGAGGCGGCCCGCGCGCAGGCCCTGCTCGAGAGCCAGGGCTACGGCGTCGTCGTCTCGGCGGTGCTCGAATGAAGATCGAGCCGGCGTCCAGGCTCGACGGCCACATCGGCGTCCCCGGCGACAAGTCGGTCTCGCACCGCGCGCTCCTGATCGGCGCGCTGACCGAGGGCGAGACCCGCGTCTCGCACTGGGGCCGCTCGGGCGACACGGAGTCGACGCTCGGAGTCGTGCGGGCACTCGGCGTACGGGTGGACGAGGAGGACGTCGACACCCTCGTCGTCCACGGCGTCGGGTTGCGCGGACTGCGCGCTCCCGAGGGCCCGCTCGACTGCGGCAACGCGGGAACGCTCGTCCGGCTGATCAGCGGCATCCTGGCCTTCCAGGAGGGCCGGTTCGAGCTGTCCGGCGACGAGTCGCTCTCGCGTCGGCCGATGGGGCGCATCGTCTTGCCGCTCGCGCGGATGGGCGCGGCGCTCGCCGCGACCGACGGCTGCCTGCCGATGACGATCGAGGGCTCCCCACTGACCGGGATCGACTACACGCTCCCGGTTGCGAGCGCCCAGGTGAAGTCGGCGATCCTGCTCGCCGGTCTCGGAGCGCACGGGAGGACGACCGTGAACGAGCCCACCCCGACCCGTGACCACACCGAGCTGATGCTCGAGTCCGCGGGCGCGAAGATCACCCGCCGGTCCGGCTCGGTCTCCGTCGAGCCGGGCGGCCCGCTCAGCCTTCCTGAGGTGCTCGTCCCCGGAGACATCTCGTCCGCAGCGCCCTTCCTCGCCGCCGCGGCAGTGCTTCCCGGCTCGACGCTGACCGTGCACGACCTCGGCCTGAATCCGCTCCGCACGGGGCTCCTCGACGTGCTGACCAGGATGGGCGCCCGCGTCGGGATCCTGAACAAGCGCCGGGTTGCGGGGGAGCTGATCGGCGATGTCGAGGTCACGGGCGGGGAGCTCGTCGCGACGACCCTCGAGGCGGCCGAGATCCCGCGGCTCGTCGACGAGGTGCCGCTCGTCGCGCTGCTTGCCTCGATGGCGCACGGGACGTCGCGGATCACGGGCGCGGAGGAGCTCCGCGCGAAGGAGACGGATCGGATCGACGCGACGACGACGGCGCTTCGCGCGATGGGGCAGCACGTGGAGGCAACTGCGGACGGGTTCGTGATCCGCGGCGTCCCGGCCCGTCCTCGCGGGGGCTCGATCGACGCGGCGCGCGACCACCGGATCGCGATGCTCGGAGCCGTGGCGGGCGTCGTCTCGCGTGAGGGCGTGCGGGTGGCGGACGCCGAGTGCGCGGCGATCAGCTTCCCGGGCTTCTACGACGTCCTCCGAAACGTCGCCCGCTCCGGCGACATCGGCTGAAGTCTCCCGGCGACGAGTCGGCAACCCGGGCCGCCGAGATCCCGGTAAACGGTGCAGGGACGGGCCCGGGGCGTACAGGTAGGCAGGTGCGCGCATTCCCACTAGCCTTGGCGAGATGAGGAGCGCCTCCTGATCGTCGCCATCGACGGGCCCGCCGGGGCCGGGAAGAGCACCGTCGCCCGCGGGCTCGCAGCCCGGCTCGGCTTCCGCTACCTCGACACGGGTGCGATGTACCGCAGCCTCACCTGGCTCGCGCTGCGCAACCGGTACGACCTCGGCGAGGGAGAGGCTCTCGGTGCGCTCGCCCGTGACTTCCCGGTCTCGTTCGACGAGGGAGGCCGCGTCTTCATCGACGGCACCGACGTCACGGACTCGATCCGCCAGGTCCGGATCGACCAGGTGGTGCCCGCCGTCGCGCGGCACCAGGAGGTGCGCGAGGTGATGCGGGAGCGCCAGCAGGAGCTCGCAGCCGACGGGAACGTCGTCATCGAGGGCCGGGACATAGGTACCGTCGTCGCGCCGCAGGCGGCGGTGAAGATCTACCTCGTCGCCGACCCCGCGATTCGAGCGCGGCGGCGCCAGGCGGAGCGGCCCGAGATCGGCGCCGACGCCCTCGAGACCGACCTGAAGCTGCGCGACGCCTCCGACCAGGCGAGGATGGAGCAGGCGCCCGATGCCGAGCGGATCGATACGACCTACCTCGGGATCGACGACGTGATCGCCATGATCGAGAACCTCGTCCGCGCGCGATCGGCCGTCTGATGTCCCACGGCGACTTCGCCTGGAGGACATCCCGCCTCTGGCTCTCCCCGATCACGCTCTTCTTGACCCGCGCGAGGATCTACGGCCGCGAGCGCTGGCCGATGACCGGCGGCTGCGTCCTCGCGATCAACCACCTGGCGTGGGTCGACATCCCGGTCGTCGGCTCGCTCTCGCCGCGGAACATCAACTACGTGGCGAAGGTCGAGCTCGCGCGCGTGCCGCTGATCGGCGCGTTCCTCGGCTGGCACGGCATCGTGAGCATCCGGCGCGGCGAGTCCGACCGCGACGCCGTCCGGCTGATGAAGCGCTACGCGGCGGAGGGCCGCGCGATCGGCGTCTTCGTCGAGGGCACACGTCAGAAGAGCGGCCGTCCGGGAACCGTTCAGCCCGGCGGGGCGATGGTCGCGATCCAGGAGGATGTGCCGGTCGTCCCGATCGCCGTCTACGGAACCCAGTTCTGGAGGGTCGGGAACTTCGCGCCGTGCTCGATCGCCGTCGGCGAGCCCTTCCGCTTCGAGCACGTCGCGAAGGGCGGCAAGGGGTATCGCGAGGCGAGCGCCGAGATCGAGCGCAGGCTGAACGTCCTCTTCGACTGGCTCGCAGGTGTCCATGCACGCGGGCGCCCGCGCGGCGAGACTCCACCGATATGAGCGGCGCAGACGTGACCGATCCGGGCGAGGTCGATCCGACCGACACGGAGCTCTCCGCCCTCGACCAGGACGAGTTGATCGGCGCGGTCGCGATCGTCGGCTACCCGAACGTCGGCAAATCGACGTTGGTCAACCGGCTCACCTCGACCAGGGCAGCCGTCGTGCACGAGACGAGCGGCACGACCCGCGACCGGAAAGAGCTCGTCTGCGAATGGGCGGGCAAGCGCTTCCTGCTGATCGACACGGGCGGTGTCGACATCGCCTCCGAGGACTCCGTCTCCCGCTCCATCGTCGATCAGGCGCGCGCGGCGATCGCGGAGGCCGACCTCGTCCTCCTCGTCGTCGATGCCCGCGCCGGCGTGTTGCCGGGTGACGAGGAGCTCGCCGAGATCCTCCGACTCTCCCACAAGCCGGTGCTCGTCCTCGCGAACAAGGTCGACGACCCCTCGCAGGCGAACCTCGCCCTCGAGTTCCACCGCCTCGGCCTCGGTGACCCCTTCCCGCTCTCCGCGATGCACGGAACGAACACGGGCGACCTCCTCGACGCGGTCGTCGCGCGGCTCGAAGACATCGGCGAGAGCCGGCCGGATCCCGGAAGCGACGCGATCCGCGTCGCGATCCTCGGGCGCCCGAACGTCGGCAAGTCGTCGCTCTTCAACGCGCTCATCGGCGGTGAACGCACGATCGTCTCCGAGGTTCCCGGGACGACGCGCGACGCGATCGACACGTTGCTCGAACGAGACGGCCGCGTCTTCCAGCTCGTGGACACGGCCGGCCTGCGGCGGAAGCGGAAGCAACGGCAGGGGATCGAGTACTACTCGGAGCTCCGCG
>DASZLW010000392.1:0-2488 GCA_035552175.1 Gaiellaceae bacterium
GCCGAGGCGATCGACCAGGCGAACAATGCGCTCCAACTCCTGATGGGTCACGGCGACGAGACGATCCGGGGTCGCGCCCACTGGGCCCTCGGCGAGGCGTATGCAGCGGCAGGGGCGACCTCCTCCGCGCGCGCAGCCTTCATCCAGGCGAGCGAGCTCATCCCGCCCGGCTCCAAGCACTCGACGCGGCTGCTCGAAGCCTGGCAGCGCGCCGTCCCGGCCGAAGCCTCCTAGCGACCGTCTCCTAGCGACCGTCCGGCCGTCGCTCGATCAAGCGACGGTTGCGGCGCCGGCGGCGGGGAGCGTTCGATGCGAGCCGCTCGTCGGCCAGTTGCAGAGCGGCGGTCGCCCCAGCTGCCTCGTCGGGCAGGAGCGCCGCACCCCACGCCGCGGTGACCGCTCCCGATGTCGCTCGCTCCCGTAGCGCTGCGACCGCCAGGTCCAGCACGAGCTTCGCTTCGGCGACCGTCGTCTCGATCAGTGCGCTGAACTCGTCGAACCGCGGCCGGTAGCAGACGCCCGTCGGAGCGAGCGCCTCCGCGAGCCGTGCGGAGAGCTTCACGAGCAGCGTCCTGCCGGCAAGCCTGCCGAACAGCGATACGTACTCGTCGAAGCCTTCCAGCCCGAAGACGACGAGCAGCGAGGGCGTGGCGTCGGATCGGACAGCCTCGTCGAGCGCGAGCACCAAGGCCTGCCGGGTCCCGAATCCCGTCAGGGGATCGACGAGCAGGCCACCGTAGGAGCCGCCGTCACTCCGCGCCGCGCCGGTCGGAGGCTCCGTCAGTATCTCCATGAGCGGCACGATAGCCTTTTGTCGCAGACGGTCGTGCGCTTCCGCGGGGCCGCGCGGGACGTGCCTCTGCGCCCGCCCGTTCGAACGAGGAGTAACGAGGACGGCGCACGCGACGCTCCGGCCACCCCGCCGTAGCGCCCGGCAACCCAACCCGTGGTGCGACCGTCCTCGCATTCCTGACCGTAGGCGGCGCATGCCGGCCGCTCGCCGCCCGAACCGCCAGTCGGTACTAGCCGTTCGGCAGCAGGCCCGAGACGGCCCGCCGGAAATCCTCGCCGCGCTCCTCGAAGCTCGAGTACTGGTCGTAGCTCGCGCAGGCCGGGCTCAGCAGAACGACGTCGCCGGGTTGCGCGATGGATGCCGCGTGCGCGACCGCCCGGGCGATCGTCCTGTCGTCGTCGAACGGCACGTCGCGCAAGGCGACGGCGAGCTCGGTCGCCGCCTCGCCGACGAGATGGATCGACCGGATGTCGGCGCCGATCGCGTCGGCCAGCGGTGCGAAGCTCTGTCCCTTCGGCGAGCCGCCGAAGATCGCATGCACTGGCTCGCCCGCGAACGCCGAGAGCGCTCGGAGCGCAGCGCCGACGTTCGTGGCCTTCGAGTCGTTGACGTACCGGACACCGTCGATCTCGGCGACAGGCTCGAGGCGGTGGGGCACGCCCGGGAAGCTCCGGAGGGCCTCGGCGATCGCGTCGTCGTCGAGCCCGGCCGCGCGCGCGACCGCCGTCGCAGCGGCTGCGTTCTCGCGATTGTGCGTCCCACGGATCAACGGCTCGGCCGGGAGCGGATCCTGGGCCGAGAACTCGGTGCCTGGGAGGCCCGATCCCCGCTGAACGATGCGCGTGCCGGCGCGCTCGAAGATCCGCAGCTTTGCGGCACGGTAGTCGTCCATCGAGTCGTAGCGGTTGAGGTGGTCGGGCTCGATGTTCAGAAGCACCGCGATCTCGCACGCAAGCGTCGCGACATCCTCGAGCTGGAACGAGGAGAGCTCGCACACGACGAGGTCGCCGGCCTCGACGGCAGAGAGCGGAGTGTGCTCGTTCCCCGCGAGTACGACGTCGCGCCCGGCGGCGCGGAACATCGCGCCGAGAAGCTGCACGGTCGTCGTCTTCCCTTTCGTGCCGGTCACACCGATCACGCGCGTGCCGGGCGCGAGCAGGCGGAACCCGAGCTCGATCTCCGACCAGACCGGGATGCCCCGCGTGTGGGCCTCGGCGACGAGCGGAACCTCGCCCGGAACGCCCGGGCTCTTCACGACGACGTCGATTCCGTCGAGCAGCGAGAGCTCCTCCTCGTTCCCGAGCGAGCGGTCGACCGGCACGACCTCGTCTCCCTGCGCCTCGAGCCGGGCCGTCGCGGACTCGCCGGAGCGAGCGAGGCCGTAGACGAGCGCCCTCACTTCGGGTGCGAGACGGTCGCGTGTGACACGGCGGGCGGGCGGATCTGCGGGTAGTACTTGTAGAAGAGCGCGAACGCGCCGGCGCACAGGATCCCCGCGACGATCCAGAAGCGGACCATGATCTTCGTCTCGGACCAGGCTTTCATCTCGAAATGATGATGGATCGGCGCCATCAGGAAGATCCGCCGTCCCCAGTACTTGAACGAGACGACCTGGAGCATCACCGACAGCGCCTCGATCACGAAGATCCCGCCGACGAACAGCAGGAGGAGCTCGACCTTGAGGAAGATCGCCAT
>DASZLW010000393.1:0-17287 GCA_035552175.1 Gaiellaceae bacterium
GACCCGGCCGTCGTCAACGTGACGTTCGTGGTGCCGGGAGGCACCCCGACGACGGCGCTCCGGGTCGACAAGGCACAGCCCACCGGCTGCAGCCAGTGAGCCGGCGCGCTCCCGATCGCACGCCGCGCGGGAGGGGAGAGCCATTCTCCCCTCCCCTCGGCGCGCGTTGCCGGTGGACGCTCGGAATCGCGGTCTGCCTTGCGCTCGTGACGGCACTTGCCGGTTCGCCTCCGTCCCGTGCCGACGGCGACCCCGCAAGCGACTACCTGCTCCTGCAGAACGTCTTCGTCACGTATGGGGCGCCGGCCCCCGACGCCGGAGCGGCACTCGAACGTGCCGCGGACGCCGTCTATCAGCAGGGCGATCGCGTCAAGGTCGCGGTCATCTACGACACCGCCGACCTCGGGTCGGTCACGTCGCTCTTCGGACGCCCCACGGACTACGCACAGTTCCTCGGTCTCGAGCTCAGTCTCTGGTACGCGGGACCCCTCCTCGTCGTGATGCCCGGCGGCTTCGGGATCTACGACAGCGGGCGCTCGACCGCCGCGGAGCAGCGTGTGCTCCAGACGATCTCCGTCCAGGGCGGGAACCCGGAAGACCTTGTCCACACGGCGACGATCGCTCTCGACGGCCTGGTGGCCGCAGGAGCTCTGGCCTCGCCCGATATCAGAGCGCCCCTCGTGACAGTCCATCCCGCCTCTGCACGGCGGGGCAAGTGGGCGACCCTGCACTTCGAGGTCTTCGACGACTCCGGTCGCGCAGCAACCACCGTCCGCGTATACGAGAAGAACACGCTCCTTTCCACCCTCCATCCTCCACCGGTCTTCACGATCGGCACGCGCGCCGTGGCCGTCCGCTGGCTCGTGCCGGCGAAGCTGCGCAGCCGGCAGCTTCGGTTCTGTGTCGCTGCGTCCGACCCGGCCGGAAACCGCAGCAGGCTCGCGTGCGCGCCGTTCCTCGACGTGCGCTAGCGACCCGGCGGCCGTCTACGAAGCAGAAGACAGCGTAGATTCGCCTTCGCGCCGCGCAGGAAACAACCCGGCGGCACGATCAGCTTCATCATCGGATCGCCGCATCGTCGATCCTCGCGGCGGTGCCCTGGCGATCGGAGGTGGCGTCGTCTATCGTGGCGGCGACGATGACTGACCCCGCCGTCGAGGGAGACCCGAGCGACGTGGACACTGATCGTGATCGGGCGCTCGAGGTCGCGCCGCGCCTGCTCGACGCGGTGCGGGAAGCCCAGCGGACACAGCGTCAGGGCGGTCCGGCTCTTCGCGCGTGCTTCGACGACGAGGCGCGGATCGAGTCGGTCGCGGCCGGAGGCGCCTATGACCCGGATGAATCGGTCAGGCGGATCGAGGCTGCGTTCAGCGGCGGTGTCTATTCGCCCGGGGAATGGGAGTTCGAGGAGATCCGGCCCGACGTGGTGCTCTCGTCGACGAACATCCGGCACAGGCCTCCGAGCGCACCCGCGGGCCAGACGGTCGACGCGGCGCTTTTCTGGCTGATGACAGGGCGACGTGGGTTGATCTGGCGCGTTCGCGTCTTCAACTCGCGGGTCGACGCCCTGGACGCGCTGGAGCGCCACGGCACGAGCCTCGGGCTCTGAGCCGACGCTTCCCCGTCACAGCGCTCGAGGACACAGCGCTTCGATCACACCGCTTCGACCAAACCGGGAACGCCGTGCCTTGCCGCGACGCTCGTGAGCCAGTCGCGCCACGCCTGCACCCCCTCGCCTGTGCGGGCGCTCAGGAGGAGCCGAGCCACGCCCGGATTGACCGCGTCGAGGTGACGGAGGAGCTTCTCCAGGTCGAGCTCGAGATGGGGCAGCAGGTCGATCTTGTTGATGATCACGAGCTCACAGGCGCGGAACATCAGCGGGTACTTCAGCGGCTTGTCTTCCCCCTCGGTGACCGAGGTGACCATCACGCGGTGGTGCTCTCCGACCTTGAACTCGGCGGGGCAGACGAGGTTCCCGACGTTCTCGACGACGAGCAGGTCGATCTCGTCGAGGGCGAGCGAGGGGATCGCCGAGCGCACCATGTTCGCGTCCAGATGACATTCCCCACCGAACCCCGGGTCGGTGTTGATCTGGGTCACCGGCACGTGCAGCGACGCCAGCCGGTCGGCATCGAGGCTCCCCTGCACGTCGCCCTCGAGCACGCCGACGCGGACGCCGTCGAGCGCGCGCACCGTTTGCTCGAGGAGCGTCGTCTTTCCGGCGCCGGGTGCGCTCATCAGGTTCACGACGGTCACGTCGTGGCGATCGAAGTCGTCGCGGTTGGCACGCGCGATCGTGTCGTTCGCGTCGAGGATCCCCTCGACGAGCGTCACCTTTGTCCGATGCATCGTCCCCCCTACATCTTCTCGATGTTCAGGTACCGCCTGAGCGGCCCCCGCTGTAGCACGAGCACGACGGCGGACAGCACCGCCAGCACGGCAAATCCGATCCTCATCCTCCATCACCACCTTTCGGTTCGTCCGAGAGCAGCTGCTCGACGAGTCCGCGCACCATGCCGACGGCCTCGTCGACCGCCGCCCGCACGGGCGCGCTCAGCGCGACATGGACGTCGCCCCCCTCGTCCGGATCGGGGACGAAGCCGGGCTGGCAGGCGAGCACGATCGTGCGCTGAGGCGTGCCTCCGAGCTTCCGGGCGAGTCGCAGCACCCGCACCGGATCCATGGCATGCGAGTCGATCTCGGCATCGTTCTCGTCTACCGGCGGCTCGAGCTCGGCGAGCGATCCGGGCTCGGTGCCGAGCGGAGCGATGTCGACGAGAACCGCCGACTCGTACCCGCTCGCGAGCGCATAGGCGAGATCGAAGCCCCTGATCCCGTAGTCGACCACGTCGACGCCGTCGGGCATCGGGCCGTCCGCGAGGCGCCGCGCCACCTCGCTGCCGAAGCCGTCGTCGCCCAGGAAGATGTTGCCGATTCCGGCGACGAGGACGCGCGCGAGCGGCTCGACCTCCTCGGGCGTGAAGAAGAAGCGGTGTCCGGGACGTGCCGGGCCGAGGTCGCGCCCCGGATCGTCGTGCGGCGAGATCGCAACGCGCACTCCTCCTTCCATCAGCTCCTCGATGCTCTCGACCACCCCGGTTCGACCGTCGAGCGCGGCCGAGTGGATGTCGCGCAGATCGCGCGGATGCAGGCGCACGCGGCTACCTCGCCGGATCTCCACACCGCCGACCGTGACTGCGTCGGGACCGGCGCGCTCCAGGTCGTCCCAGACGCCGCTGCTCACGCGCGCCCCTGCGGTCGCAGGTCGCGGACGACGCCGTGCAGCTGTAGCAACTGGTCGCGCGTCATCGCCTCGGTGCGCTCGAGGATCTCGCGCGCCCGAGGATCGCCGGCCCGCATCTCCCTCTTCTCCTCGTCGGTCATCCCGAGGATGTTCAGCACGAGCAGCTGGTCGATCTCGCCGCCGTCGAAGAAGTCGCCGGGGCTCTCCGGCGCGACGCTCGCGTAGTCGGAGAGGATGATCGGCGACGCCAGCATCGTCGACCGGTCGCCGGCCGCGCCGACGAGGACCGGCCACAACCCGTCGCGCTCGAGTGTCGCAGCCGCGTCCGCGAGCTGACTCGGCGGGTCGATCGACGAGACGAACGAGCCCGACCGGGCGCTCAGGACGGCATGGGCAGAGAGGAAGGAGCGCCGGACGGCGGCGTCGCGTGCGAGCTCCGCGCAGCGGCTCTCGTTCTCGATGCGGACGCGCATTCGGAACACCCCCGCTCGAGCCGGCTCCACGGAGGCCTCGACGCGACCCTCGAGACGCTCCCAGCTGCGAACGAGTGCGCCGCCGTCGACCATCTCGACCGCGCGGCCGGGCGGCACGTCGACGGGCGCGCACCTGGCGGCGTCGCCGGTTATCCCTGCGAGGAGCACGGTCCGCTCGGTCGTCTCGTCCCAGGTCAGGAAGCCGGCGATCTCGTCGACGGGCTGGAGGCCGGCGCCGGCCGCGGCTTGCCGGTGCACGATGTGCAGGAAGCGCACCTCGACGTCGACCATCGGCTCCCTGCCCTCGACGAGGCACTCGACGGTGACCACCGACCGATCGGAGCTCGAGCGCGCATAGACGGCGGGATAGACGCCGCCGAACGTCCAGCGCTGCTGGTTCTTGAGCGCCGAACGGCGGTACGGCCAGAGGATGTGCCCCTCGTACAGCACGGCATCGGCGATCTGCCTGACGGGATCCGCCGTCACTCGCGTCCCTCGAGCAGCCGATCGAGCGTCGCCTCCCAGCTCGGCAGCGTCTGTGCGGCCCGGTAGGCCCAGAGGCGGTCGAAGCTCTCGCGCGGCAGCCGCAGCCAGGCGCTGCCCGGGAAGGCGATGTCGATCGCCTCGCGCCAGACGCCGACGGGCAGAGACGTCGCGGCCTCTTGCTCCCAGTCGAGCGGCGAGGCCTGGAGCCGGCCGTCCGAGGCCGAGTAGAACAGCGTGCCCGAGAAGAGAAGCTCCACCGGCACGTCACCGCCCTCGAGCGCGTTCAGGTATTTCGCGGCGACGACCTCGAAGTCGTAGGTCGCCGGCACGTGCACGGCCACGTACGTCTCGCCGGTGAATCGGGGCACCGTCATCGACACGTTTGCCCACATCAGGTTCCGCAGCGTCTGCCCCCACCGCTCGCGCCCACCGAAGAGCTCGCGGAGCCGCGACTCGTCGCTGTCGCCGTAGCGGCGGCGCGTCGCGTCGATCCGCACCTGCACGTTCAGCCCCAGCGAACGCACCTCCTGGCCGCCCGCATCGAGATGGAGGCGGAAGCAGAGCGTCGGAACCGCCGCGAAGGCCACAGCCGTCACCTCGTCGACGGAGAGCTCGAGCTTCGGGGCGAGCGAGGGCGTCGCGCTCACGGCGGCGAGAGGTTCGGCATCCGCGGGTCGATGGGGCCGTGCTTCCCGGGGCTGATACCGGTCGAGCGCTCGGCGGTCGAGGTTCCGTCGGGAAGGTGGCCCACCGACTTCTCGTAGTTGCCTGTCGAGTTGCCCTGCTTGACGCCCTCCATGTGCTTCGGCGCGTCGGGCTTCGTGTGGGGCTTGCCGATCCTGATCATTGCCATCGCTGCTCCTCCTCTGCAGGACGCGACTGCGCGCGCAGCCGGTCGAAGAACGAATCGATCTCGCGCCACACCTCGCCGCCGCCCGCAAGGCCCTTCCAGTGCGTGCGCAGAACGCCGACGAGGGCATAGCATTCGTCGATCGGGACGAGGTAGTGCGCGCGACGCTCACCGGCGCGGTTGACGAGCAGCGCCTCGACGTCCGCTTCGAGGTCACCGAGGACGGGGTTGTCCAGCTCGAGCTGCCGCCACGCATCGAGATCGAGCCGCGACTCCGTCGCGCCGAGGGCTCCCGGGTAGACCGCGGTGATCCGGCCGGCCGCGGTGGAGTGGAAGAAGAAGGCGAGGTCGACGGGGATCCGAAACGACGCCCACGCCGGCTCGTCGAGGCGAAACGCGTCGAGCCGAAGTCGCCGCTCGGGCACCAGCCGGTAGTGGCTGCCGCCGGCGCCCGGCCGGTCGAGCAGCACCACACAGGCGCGGCAGGCGCAGAGGAGCGAGCGCACCTGAAGATCGACGACGTGCCGGTGCTGCGGCACGATGGGCTCGGAGCACAGGTCGCATCGCTCCGGGCTGTCGAGCACGACCGGAGGCGACGCGGGTGCCGCGAGCCGGCGGAGGCGCGACGCCGCGGCGGTCACGCGACGGTCTCCGGCAGGCAGGGCCCGGGCGGGGCGACGAGCGAGCCGATCTGCAGCAGCGGCCGCGGCTCCTCACCGTCGAGCCCTTCGGCCTCGACCCGCTCGAGCTCGGGCGCCGCGCGCAGGATCGCGGTCTCGATCGAGTGCTTCAGCGTCACCGCCGAGGACGGGCAGCCGTCGCACGTGCCGTTCAGCCGCAGCCGCGCGACACCCTCCTCGACGCCGAGCAACTCGACGTCACCGCCGTGCGAGCCGAGATACGGGCGCACCTCCTCGAGCGCGTTCGCGACGCGGGTGCCGACGTCGACCGGGTGGAGATCGTGGAGCAGCAGCAGGTGTGCGAGGAGCTCGTCGTCGGCGAGCGCGCGTGCGTCGCACAGGCCGAGCACGCGCCGCAGCCCCTCGCCGTACAGCTCGACGAGCGCCTGGACGGCGGCGAGGGCGTGCGGGTCGTCCTCGATCCTCTCGAGTTCCTCTTCGACCCGAGTCACGAGCGCCCGGACCTCCACATCCTGCATCAGTGGTTCTCTCCGAACATCGGCGAGTGGGTTCTCTTCAGCGTCTTCCCGCCCCCGAGATACATGTGCACACCGCAGGGAAGACAGGGGTCGAAGCTCCGGACAGCGCGCATGATGTCCACGCCGCGGAAGCTCTCCTGATCGTTCTCCTCGAAGATCGGCATGTCGCTCACGGCGTCCTCGTAGGGCCCCCTGACTCCGTTCGAGTCGGTCGGGCTCGCGTTCCACGGCGTCGGAGGGTAGGGGTGGTAGTTGGCGATCTTCTTGTCGCGGATCACGAGATGGTGCGAGAGCACGCCGCGCACGGCCTCGTGGAAGCCGCAGCCGATCGCCTCGTCCGGGACGTCGAAGTCGTTGAACGTCTTCGTGTGACCTTGCCGCACCTCGGCGAGCCCCTGCTCGACGAACCCGAAGGCCATCGCCGCCGAGTACGCGATGTAGTAGGCGCGGGCCCGGTTGCGCTCGATCGCGTTCGACCATTGCGGGATCCGCCATGTCATCGTCGCCTCGCCCGAAGAGGCCGTCTTCGGCAGGTGGATCTGCACCGTGCCGTCGCCCGGGGCCTTCACGTACGGCTCGTCGACGATCCCGGCGAGCGCGGTCGAGTAGAGCCGCGCGAAGGCGCCGCCGCCGGTGTCCAGGGCGAGATCGTCGCCGGTCCGCGTGTCGTGCCAGCGCGGGCTCATCACCCAGCTGTAGTTTCCGCTCTCGAGGTCCCGCTTCTGCGGCTTCGGGAGCGTCGTCTGGTTCCACGGGTGCCGCCGGTCGACCGGGTTCCCGAGAGGATCGTTCGGGACGAACATCTCCTCGTTCTGCCAGTCCTCGTAGTACGAGCTGCCGAGCAGGATCCGGATGCCGAGGTTGATGTCGACGAGGTCCGTCGTGACGAGCTCGCCGTCGACGACGATCCCGGGCGTCACCTTCATCTTGCGGCCCCAGTCGCTCATGTGGTCGTAGCGGTAGTCGCACGCAACGGGATCCTGGAAGGCGCCCCAGCAGTTCAGCAGCACCCGCCGGCGGCCGACCTCTTCGTAGCCCGGCAACGCCTCGTAGAAGAAGTCGAACAGGTCGTCGTTCAGCGGCACCGACTTCTTGACGAAGTCCGTGACCCGCAGCAGCCGCGAGAGGTAGTCGGTGAAGATCTGAGGCGTCGCGACGGTTCCCGTCCCGCCGGGGTACATCGTCGAGGGGTGCACGTGCCGTCCCTCCATCAGGCAGAACATCTCGCGCGCGACCCGGCTCTGCTGCAGGCTCTGGACGTAGAGGTCGCCCTCGAACGGATTGAAGGCGCGCATGATGTCGGCGATCGTCCGCTTCCCGTGGATCTCGGAGTGCGGGGCCTTCGTCTTCTCCGCCCGGGCGAGCATCTGCGGGTTCGTGTCCTTGACCATCGCCTCGCAGTAGTCGCCGAACACGAGGTTGTCCTGGAAGATCGCGTGGTCGAAGATGTACTCTGCGGCCTCCCCGAGGTTGAAGATCGTCTCGGCGAGCGGCGTCATCCGGATCCCGTACGCCATGTTCTGGGCATAGATCGAGCAGACCGTGTGGTTGTCGCCGCAGATCCCGCAGATGCGGCTCGTGATGAAGCCGGCGTCGCGTGGATCCTTGCCCTTCATGAAGACGCTGTAGCCGCGGAACATCGACGACGTGCTCTGGCACGAGGCGACCGTGCGGTTGTCGAAGTCGATCTTCGTGTAGATGCCGAGGTTGCCGATGATCCGCGTGATCGGATCCCACGACATGTCGACCAGGTTGCGCTGCTCCGGCTCGACCCGTTCTCTGGTTGCCATCAGCCTTCCCTCCTGTTACCCCAGCGGGGGTTGTAGCCGGTCGTCAACTCGGGCCCGTTGTGCCGCCACTTCGGTTCCTTGTTCGCGGTCTGGTTCGTGATCGAGCGCATCTTGCGAATGAACGCCCCGTACGGCCCGACCAGCGCACCCGAGACGGTCGCGCCCGGCGGCTCGTCCATGAACGGCATGAACTTGTCGGGAAAGCCGGGCATCGTGCAGCCGATGCAGATCCCGCCGACGTTCGGGCAACCCCCGATCCCGCCCATCCAGCCGCGCTTGGTCACGTTGCAGTTGATCACCGGCCCCCAGCAGCCGATCTTCACCTGGCACTTCGGCGAGTTGTAGTCGTGGGCGAAGTCGCCCTGCTCGTAGTAGCCGGCCCGGTCGCAGCCCTCGTGGACGGTCTTCCCGAACAGCCACTGTGGCCGCAGGTGCTCGTCGAGGGGGATGACCGGCGCGAGCCCGGCCGCCTGGTAGAGCACCCAGGTCAACGTCTCCATGAAGTTGTCCGGCTGCACCGGACAGCCCGGGACGTTGACCACCGGGAGGCCGCCCGCGGAGCGGAACTCCCACCCGAGATAGTCGGTCAGCCCCATGCACCCCGTCGGGTTGCCTGCCATCGCGTGGATGCCGCCGTAGGTCGCACAGGTGCCGCAGGCGACGACTGCCCACGCCTTCTGCGGCAGCCGGTCGAGCCACCACGAGAGGGTCAGCGGCTGCCCGGTCGCCGGATCGTTCCCGAAGGAGGTCCAGTAGCCGTCGCCGTTGATCTTCTCGTTCGGTACGGACCCTTCGAGGACGAAGATGAACGGCGCTCCGAGCGTGCCGTCGACGGCGGCGAAGAACGGCGCGAGGAACTCGTCGCCGCCGAGCGTCGGCGAGAGCACCTTGTTGTGCAGGTGCACCTTCGGCAGGCCCGGGATGTTCCCGAGCACCACGTCCTCGATCGACGGCTGCATCGCCGCGGTCACCGAGACGCTGTCTCCGTCGCAGCTCATCCCCTCCGAGCACCAGAGGATGTGGATCTCCTCGAACCCCGGTGCAGCCTGGATCTCCTCGTAGCCCGGGAACGCCCTACTCGCTTCCACCATCTACCTCCTCGCCATCGGTACGGACGGTCGTTCGATCTCCAGGGACTCGACGTGCAGCTCCTCTCCGGCCACGACCTCGACGTCGATCCCTCCACATCGGGCGCACGTGAGCGGGAAGGCGGGCGTCTCGCTCTCGGCGGCGCAGGCTCGGCAGGCGACCCGCGCCGGCACGTCGACGATCTCGAGCTCTGCACCGTCCACAGGCGTGCCCTCCGCGACGAGCTCGAATGCGAACCGGAGCGCGTCGGGCACGACCTGCCGCAACCGGCCCACCTTCACCTCGACCCGGACGACGGTGCCATCGCCTGCGTTGTCGCAGCAGATCTGGACGATCGCATCCGCGATCGAGAGCTCGTGCACCTACCGCTCGCCTCCCGCCTCGGGTCCGGGCTCGTGCTCCACGAGCCCTGCCGCCCGCAACGCGAGGTCGTAGGACGCGCCGAGCTTCGCGACCGCCTGGCGCTCGTTGACGAGGATGCGGTCGATCGCGCCGACCGTCTCCGCATCCCCCGCCTGCTCGGCGAGGCGGCGCAACATCTCGTAGGAAGCGACCTCGAAGCTCTCGTAGCCGTAGGCGACGGCGACGAGCTTCGCGGCTGTGTTCTTCTGGGCGACGACGCCGACCCCCAGCACGAGCGCGCTCACCCGGCCCGCCAGATCCTTGACGAGGGAACGCGACGCGTCGTGCGCCTCGATGCGCTCCTTGATCAGCTCGAGGTGCCGTTCGGTCTCGGCGACGTGGCCCCTGTAGAGGGCCTCGAGCCGCGGGTCGCCCGCGACCTTCACGGCCGCCTCGAGGGTCTGCAGCGACTGCTCTTCCATCGCATGCGCATCGAGCAGCGCGCCGACGAGCTGCTGTTCGTGATCCAGGCTGGTCATCGGGTCGCTCCCTTCTCGGCAGGATTCGACCGGTGCAGGGCCGTTTGCGAGCTTGCTCGCCGGAATCCCGAGAACGCGGCCGGGGATCGGAACACATTTGATCGCTTCCCGCTGCGGAACTCCTGAAACGAGAACGGCGATCTTTTCCCGAGGACGCCTCCGACACTGCGTCATCCGGAGCCCTGGCCGGTCGTCGGGCTCTCGGTGCCGCTCGCACGGGAAGGGAAGGCGGGGCCGCCCGCCCTCCCTCCCGTGAACCTGACGAGTAGGCCTCTCGCGCTCGGCTGGTGCGGTTAGTAGCTCAGGCCCAAGCTCTGCGTTGCGGTCCTTGCGAGGGCCAGGTGCCGCTTCAGCACCGGCAGATCCTTCTTCGCATCGGCCTTCACCATCGCGGAGGCGCCGTGCATCGTCTCGAAGGTGGTCTCCTCGATGTCCTGCTGGTGATCCTTGAACTCGAGCGTGCTGTAGCTGGCATCGAAGGTCGAGCCCGACAGCGAACGCACCGTGTTCAGCTCCCAGACCTCGGACGGCGTCGGCGCGTCGGGCGCCTTGACGTTGAGCTGCTTCGCAATCGACATCGCCTCATGGAGAGACTTCGTGTGATCCATGATCAGGCGCTGCGCGAGGCGTCGCACCGCGCTGTCACTGCTCTTCGACATTGCGATCCGGCCACCGATGATCTCGAAGCGGTCACCGGAGATCGACGACTGCAGGTAGTTCACGTCCTGCGCCGAGACCTGCGGCTGGTTGGCAGCCTGCGCGGCCACGACGCACAGCCCGGCCATGGCCGATACTACGAGAGCGAGAGCGAGCTTTTGCATTGTCGTCCCCTTTCCTGGGTCGTTTGTCGGAGGTCAGGGGTTCCCGCTCGAACGATCCGGAAACGCACGTTGCGCAGCTCGTTTCTTGGCACGCAGAGTCTCGAGGTCGGGCCGGGCGATCGACTGCTCGAGCCGGCCGGACGACGGTCGCTGCGACTCACTCGCGGGTCATCAGGAAGGACCCGACGGTCCGTCCGAAGAGGCGCGCCTGCCCCCTTCGCGTGTCTCCCTCTCCCGCGTCGACGACGTCGACGAGCCCGATGAGCGGCACGCGGTAGCGAAGCTCACGGCCGGCGACACGAAAGCGGAACGGGACACCGCCGACGAGCGTGCGGCCGCGGCTCCCGGCGATCTCCTTCCGCATGAAGCCGAGCGGCGGCAGGAATCCGTCGAGTCGCTCGAGGCGCCACCGGCCGTCGAGCCCGGCGGGCTCCGGTACGCTCTCGCCTCCGCGGGCCGATCCCGTCCGCGCCCTCGTCCGGTTCGCGAAGCCCATCGACCAGCTCTTCTTTCCCGAGCGGCCGTGCCGAAACGACCCGCCTCCGCAACCGCGCATCGGGCACCCGCAAACGGGGCGCGGAGCGGACTACCGCGGCTTCGACTGTCGCGCCCGCGGCGAGGGCTCCCAGAAGTCGTCGATCTTCGTCGACTCGTTGTCGTCCGTTCTGCGTGAGATCGCCCACAGCTCGACTGGCTCGTCGTGCTCGTTGCGGTGTGAGCGAACGGTTTCCGGTGCGATGCACACGGCGGAGCCGGCCCCGACGGCGACGACCTCGTCGCCGAAGCGCATCGTCAGGGTGCCGCGCGTGACGAGGTAGATCTCCTCGATGTCCGCGTGCCTGTGCCCGGTGCCCTGCTCGAAGTCCGAGTGCGGCGGCACACGGATCAAGGTGACGGCGAGCTGCTCTGCCCGAAGTGCCTTCGTGAGCGGCCTGAACTCGCCCGGCACGTCGCTCCCGGCATAGACGTCCTCGACGGCGTCGGCCGGGACGACGGTGTACCCGCGCGACGCCTTCACCGCGCCGAGCGAGCGGTGATCTGCCAGCCTCTCCTCCGCGAGCGCGCGCGGTCGAGCAGCGGCGGCGAGTCCCAGGCCGGTTCACCCTCCTCCTGCCACCGCTCGAGGTCCGGCCGCTGGAGGCGCGTGCCGCCCAGGAAGAACAGCCCGACCGCGCCCACGATGCTCGCGGCGCAGACGGCGAAGCAGATCCAGGCGGCATCCGAGATCCCCGCCGTCTTCTGCGGAGCGAGGACGCCTGCGAGGTAGACGATCACGGGCGCGAACAGGAAAGCCGTCATGCCGCGAAGCAGCTCGATCAGCGCGAAGACCCGCTGGATCTCGGACGACGAGAGGGAGAAGCCCGCGATGAAGAGGCCCGGGGACACCGAGGCGCCGACGCCCAGCCCGAGCAGGCCGGCCCCGGCCGCGATCCGCACGTCACCTCCTTTCGCGACGCCCGTCAGAACGGCCGACGCCGCACACAGCACGACCAGGCCCCCGCAGGCGTAGACAGGCGTGAAGCGCGTCCGGAAGAGGATCCCGAAGATCCCCGCCGTCAACACCGCCGCGCCGAGCTCGGGCAGGAAGAGCAGGGCGACGTGCTCCGGGTCGCGTTGCGCGAGCGCAGTCGACGAGAGGTTCATCAGGCCGAACGCCGCCGCGCTCGCGGCGAGCGCGACGAGGATTCCCAGGACAGGGAACGTCGTCGCAAGCTGCTCGACGGGCATCAGCGGATTCTCCTTCCGGTACTGGTAGACGATCAGCGCGACCAGAACCGCGATCCCGGCGAAGAGCGTTGCGAGCGCGAGCGCGGTCGCGCGGCCGTGGACCTCGAGCTCGGAGGCGCCGAAGAACGCCGCTCCGGCGCCCGCGGCCGCCATCGCGACAGCCGCCCAGTCCCACGGCGCGCTCCGATCCTGCGGCTCGGCGTCCTCGTAGGTCAGGACCGCGAAGATCCACGCGACGACCCCGATCGCGGCAACGACCCAGAAGAGCGCGCGCCAGTCGTGCTCGCCGGCGACGACGCCGCCCAGCGACGGCCCGGCGGCGACGGCGCCGAAGATGCAGAGGTTCATGATCACGCCGGTCGTGGCGACCTTGTCGACCCCGAACCCGATCACGAGCGGCGGCACGGCGGCGATCAGCATCAGGCTCGTGCACAGCCCCTCCAGGACGAGCGCCGCGATGAACAGCCCGCGCGACGGAGCCCACGCGGCCACGACCGCGGCGACGACGAAAAGCGTGACGTAGAGAAGCAGCATCCGCCGCTGGCGCAGATGCTGTGCGAACTGGACCGCGATCACGGTGCCGGCGGCGTAACCGGCATCGGCCATCGCAGTCGTCAGCTCGAGCGAGCCCTGCCCGAGATGCAGATCCTTGCCGATGAGCTTCGTCAACGACCCGAGCGACGCCGTCAGCGCCAGGAACGGCACGAGCGCGCAGACGACCAGCACGACCGCAGCGGGATAGCTATCTGCAAGTGGCCCTTTCCGGTTCATCCGCTCCGTCTATCCGGGACCGGCGGCCCGGAAACGCGCGAAGCATTCCCTGCGCGCATGGTGCCGGGGAATGTCCGGGGCCCACGGTCACGAATCGTGCGGCGAAGGCAAGCCCAACCTCGTCGCCGTCGGCTCTCAGCCGGGCAGCGGAGCCGTCGTGTCGTACGGGATGTCCCCGATCAGCGAGTCGGCGAGGCGGCGGAGCACCGGGCCGAGCTCCTCGTCGTCCGGGTGCTGCCAGTTCTCGAGGAGGAGGGTCAGCTCGATTCGGCCTGCGTCGACGAGCCGTGCAACTGCCGCGTCGCCCCTGGTCGTCAGCGCGAGTGCGCCGTCATCGCCCCGGACGAGCCCTAGCCGGGCGAGAGCGGCGCCGATCGCCTCGACTCGCTCCGGCGCGACGCGGAGCTCCTCGGCGAGCGAGCGGCCAGGCGTCGGGGCTCGGTCTCGCAGCCGGGCGAGCATCCATGCTTCCGCCGGCGTGACGTCGATGCCCGCACGCTCGATCAGCTCCGTATAGACGCGCGTGCGCGTCTCGCCGCGCAGGAGCGAGCTTGCGATCCGTTGGAGCTCGCGCTCCGAGTTGTCGTCGCGCGGGGAAGCGAAGCTCTCGCCGATCCCGTCCGCGCGGGCCGTCTTGCGCAGAGGGATCTCGCGCAGCAGCCAGGCGAGCAGGAACGCGACGACCGAGACTCCGGTCGCAGCGAGGAAGACAGGTCGCAACGACGCCGCGAACGCGGCGACGTACGGCGCGTGGATCGCCGGCGGCAGCCGGTCCACCGCGGCGGGGTTCGCGGCGGCGGGCGGGTGCGCCCCGGTCGGCAGCCGGACGGAGAGCTCGTGGGCGAGCCGGTTCGTGAAGATCGCGCCGAACGCCGCGACGCCGATCGAGCCTCCGACCTGGCGGAAGAGGGTCGAGCCGGACGTGGCGACGCCGAGCAGGCGGAAATCGACCGAGTTCTGAGCCGCGAGCACGAGCACCTGCATCACCATCCCGAGACCCAGCCCGAGAATCAACGCATAGATGCAGGCGACCCAGGTCGGGGTGCCGACGCCGAGGCGCGCGAGCAGGTACATGGCGACCGTCATCACCGCGGTGCCGGCGATCGGGAACGGCCGGTAGCGCCCGAGCCGCGAGATCAGCTGACCGCTCAGGATCGAGGTGATCAGGACGCCGGCCATCATCGGCGTCAGCAGGAGCCCCGACCCGGTCGGGCTGTGACCCTTCACGATCTGCAGGAACAGCGGCAGGTAGGTCACGGAGCCGAAGAGCGCGAGCCCGACGATGAAGCCGACGAGGCTCGTGACGGTGAAGATCCGGTTGCGGAAGAGCCCGAGCGGGAGGATCGGCTCCTCGACTCGCTGCTCGACGAGCACGAACACCCCGAGCAGCACGACGCCGAGCGCGATCAAGGCCAGGATCGGCCCGGAGCCCCAGCCGTAGGTCGTCCCACCGAGGCTCGTGAAGAGGACGATCGCCGAGAGCGACGTGGCGAGCACGGCGGCGCCGAGATAGTCGACGGGCCGCCGCACCTTCTGCTGGTTCGTGTGGAAGGCAGCGCCGATGACGACGAACGCGATCGCGCCGATCGGCAGGTTGACGTAGAAGATCCAGCGCCACGAAAGGTCGTCGACGAAGAAGCCGCCGAGCAGCGGGCCGATCACGGTCGAGACCCCGAACACCCCGCCGAAGAAGCCCTGATAGCGGCCACGTTCGCGCGGAGGGATGATGTCGCCGACGACCGCCATCGCGGTCACCATCAGGCCGCCCCCGCCCAGCCCCTGGAGCGCACGAAAGGCGATCAGCTCGGTCATGTTCTGCGCGATCCCGCACAGAGCGGAGCCCACGAGGAAGATGACGATCGCGCCCTGCAGGATCTTCTTTCGCCCGTGGAGGTCGCCGAGCTTCCCGTACAGCGGGCCGATCACGGTCGAGGCGAGCAGGTAGGCCGTGACGACCCACGAGAGGTGCTGGATGCCTCCGAGGTCGCCGACGATCGTCGGCAGCGCGGTCGACACGATCGTCTGATCGAGCGAGGCGAGCAGGAGGACGAGCAGCAGCGCGCCGAAGATGAGCCGGACGCGCGGCTCAGCCGCCGGCGCGGATCCGTCAGCCGGCTGGTTCATGCCCGCCGGCGTGCGAGTAGCGGTACCTCACGCAGCATGTTGAACCCCCGTGCTTCGACACCGGCCTCCCTCACGCGTCAGAGTGAGGCCTTCCCGGCAGAGCGTCGACAAAACCATCGGCCCGGACGGCAGAGGGCTCGACCCTTCACCCGGAGGCGCCGGGATTCAGCTGGCCTTCGACGCCGTCTCGCGCTCGGAGACGGCAGCCTTGCGACGTTTTGCCGGGCCTTTCGGGGCGCTCGCTCCTCTCTTCTCGGCCTGGAGCTCGCGCTCGGCCAGGAGCCAGTTCTCCTCGTCGCTCCGGGCGGCCCCGGATGCTTGCGCGATCTCGTATGCCCGCTGCGCGATCTCGGCGTGCTCGAGCTGGACGTCTGATTTCATCGGTTCTCCCTCGTTGTCGATGTCGACCGCGATCCTCGTTCGGCGGCTGGTCGCCTCGCAGCGAGCTCCGCGGCGCCCGGGAAGACAGGCGCGAGAATCTTCAGCGCCGTCTCCAGATCCGGGTGAACCTCGAGGACGAGATCGAGCTGGGTGATCTCGAGCACCCTGAGTATGTGAGGGCTCTCGGTGACCAGCGAGAGCCGGGCGTGGTTTCCGTCCAGGAGGTGGTTGACCCGGACGAGGACGTTGAGTGCGGACGAGTCGATGAAGCTGCAGTCCGTGAGGTCGAGGATCACCGCATCCGCCCGGCTCATGACTGCAGCAACGAGCCTCGCTTTCAGCTCAGCGGCAATGGAGAGGTCGAGCTCCCCGTCGGCCGCGACCACGACCGCTCTGTCGCGGATCACCCTCGTCTCGAGGATCGCGCTCGGCCTCACCGGACGGCCTCGTGGAGACAAGCTTGCGAAGCGGCCATGCGAGTCCTCCCTGTTGCGGAGACCACGAGATTTCGCTGCCGGCCACCGAGGACCGGCTTCGCTCGACTCGACTGAACCAACCTCGCCCCCCGAGCACCAGGACGGCGACGTCGCAGGCGCAGAATATCACTGCGCGTGCCGTCCGCGGTCCACCCAGACCGTCCCGCTCCGGGACGTATGAGGGCGGCTTCGATCGTCGGGCCGCCGGCGATCAGGACGATTTGCGCGCCGTGGCCTTCCCGCCCTTGCGGCCTGCTGCCTTCTTCTGCGCGGTGGTGCCGCCCTGTGAGGACGACGAGCTCGACGAGCCGGAGTGCGACTTCTCGCCGCCTCGCTTGGAGGCCTCCGGGGTGTTCGCGATCTTCGCCGCCCGCTCCTTGGACATCCCCTTGTCCTTCAACGCCTCGTACTGCTTCTCGTTCTTCACGTGTGCGGACTTACCCGGCATCGCATCCTCCTCTGAGTCGGTGATCTTCTGGGCGATCAACGCCGTCGGTCGACGCCGATTCCCGGCTCGTTCCCGCCCGAGCAGCGAGACAAACCACCCCGCGGCTTCAGAAGTCGTGACCCTCTTCGGCCTCGAGCCCGTCGAGTCGGGTAGTGGTTCAGTTCGAGTTCAACTGAACCACTGCCTGAGCTGAGCCGAGGGCTCGGCGTCGACCAACCGAGGATCGACATCGCCCTCTCGACGAGCAGAACAGCCCCGACACCACACGATCGTGACGCTGGAAGCCGTGCCGCAAGCGTAGCGCGAATCGAGCTCGACGAGCCGCGCTCGGACCTAGCCCACGCCTTCGGGGGCGGGGTTCGGATCGGGCTCGACGCGCTCGAGCACGAAGATCTCTGCCGAGATGTCGGGTTCGAGGCTCACCTCGGAGAGGAAGGCCCGCACGTGCCGGCCGGTGGCTTCCTCGACCACGGTGACGAAACGCTCCCGCATCGCGCGCTGGAAGGCCCTGCGGATCCCGTCCACGGCCTCTGTCTCGCCCGCCTCGACGAGCGTGCGCTCGAGCG
>DASZLW010000394.1:0-1702 GCA_035552175.1 Gaiellaceae bacterium
TCTTGACGAACTGCTGCGTGATCGTCGAGCCGCCCTGGACCTCGCCCTGTTGCGTGACGTCCGCCCAGACGGCGCGGAGGATGCCGTGGAGGTCGATGCCCTTGTGCTCGTAGAAGCGCTTGTCCTCGATCGCGATGATCGCATGACGCATCCACGGCGAGATGTCGTTCAGCGACTTGACGCGCACCCGCGCCTCCGAGCCGCGGAGCACCGCCAGGATCGTGTGGCCGTCGCTCGCGTAGACGTACGTGTTCTCCTGCTGGACGTGCTGGCGGTTCGGGTCGAGCGCCGCGACCTGTGCCGCGACCGCCGTGAGCATCCCGAACGTGAACGACGAGAGCCCGAGAACCCCGAGCACGGCAAGCAGCGCCAGCAGTCTCAGCTTGCGGATGCGACGCCGCTTGCGCGGGCGATTCCTGTTTCTGAGCAACGCCAGAGCGCCCGATAGTGTACTCGGGTGGGCACTGCCGACCTGACCCGCAACGCCGTCGACATCCTCCCGGAGGGCGGTCTCGCCGCCAAGCTCGCTCTCGGACGGCCGCTTCGGGTCAAGCTCGGGATCGACGTCACCTCGCCGGACATCCACGTCGGGCGCGCGATCCCGCTCCAGCGGATGCGCGCCTTCCAGGATGCAGGTCACGTGGGCGTCCTGATCGTCGGGGACTACACGACCCGCATCGGCGACCCGTCGGGGCGTTCGGCCGAGCGGCCGATCCTCACCGACGAGGAGATCGACGCGAACGCCGACACCTACCTCGAGCAGGCGATGGTCGTGCTCGATCCGGAGCGGACGGAGGTACGCCGAAACGGCGAGTGGCTCTCGAGGCTCTCGTACGCCGACGTCGTCCGGCTTGCGCGGACGATCACGGTCGCGCGCCTGCTCGAGCGTGACGACTTCGCGAAGCGGATGGCGTCGAAGCAGCCCATCTCCGTGTCGGAGCTCCTCTACCCGCTGATGCAGGCCTACGACTCCGTCGCCGTCGAAGCCGACGTCGAGCTCGGCGGCACCGACCAGCTCTACAACCTCCTCGCGGGCCGCGAGGTCATGTCGCAGTACGGGCTCGAACCGCAGATCGTGCTCACGACGCCGCTGCTCCTCTCCTGGGATGGCGAGAAGATGAGCTCCTCGATGGGGAACAACATCCCGCTCACGGCGGCACCGGAGGAGATGTTCGGGAGGACGATGCGGATTCCGGACTCGATGCTCGGCGACTGGTGGCGGCTCGTCGCCGACCGCGAGACGCCGGCGGGCGAGCCGATGGAGTCGAAGCTCGCGCTCGCCCGCTTCATCGTCGCCCGGTCGCACGGCGACGCCGCGGCAGCCGCTGCCGAGGCCCACTTCACACGGGTCGTCCGCGAGCACGGCGCGCCGGCGGAGGTGCCGGACGCCCCGCTTCCGGACGGCGATCCCGTCCACCTTCCGGCCCTCCTCGTCGCCTCGTTCGGCGTCGGCTCGACCTCGGAGGCCCGCCGGCTGATCGGGCAGGGCGGAGTGAAGCTCGAGGGCGAGCCCGTGACGACGGTCGACCTCGAGCGCTCGGCGCTGTCGGGTAGGCTCCTGCAGGTGGGAAAACGGCGGTTCGGACGGCTCGTCGACGCAGTCTGAGCTCGATCCGACTCGATCAACCGTCACCCCGCAGCTCGTCTTGCCGGGCGCCGCGCTTCTACTCGAACTCCTGCTATAGTTCACCGGCTGCCCTGT
>DASZLW010000395.1:0-6762 GCA_035552175.1 Gaiellaceae bacterium
GTCATGTTCTTCCTGCTGATGGTGTTCGTCGCGTACATGCTGTGGCGAACGACGAAGCTGATGCCGCGCATCAAGCCGAACGAGATCACGCCAGGCTCCTCGTCGGCCGTGACCTGGGACGAGGTGGCGGGGCTCGACGAGGCGAAAGAGGAGCTGCAGGAGGTCGTCGACTTCCTGCGCGACCCCAAGCGCTTCGAAGAGCTCGGTGCGCGCGTTCCCAAGGGGATCCTCTTCCACGGCCCTCCCGGAACCGGCAAGACGCTTGCGGCGAAGGCGATCGCCAGCGAGTCGGGCGCGCGCTTCTACGCGCAGAGCGCCTCGGCGTTCGTCGAGATGTTCGCCGGCCTCGGCGCCTCCCGCATCCGGAAGCTCTTCGAAGAGGCGCGCAAGAACGCGCCGTCGATCGTTTTCATCGACGAGCTCGACGCGGTCGGCCTCGCCCGCAGCGGCCATTCGTTCAACCGTGAACAGGATCAGACGCTGAACCAGCTCCTCGTCGAGCTCGACGGGTTCGGGCCGCGCGACCAGGTCGTGATCATGGGCGCCTCGAACCGCCTCCAGGATCTCGACCCGGCCCTGCTGCGCCCCGGCCGGTTCGACCGCCAGATCTTCCTGCAGCCCCCGGATCTGAAGGGCCGCAGCGACATCCTCCGGGTGCACACCCGCGAGAAGCCGCTCGCTCCGGAGATCGACCTCGAGGCCGTCGCGCGGCACACCGCCGGGCTCACGGGCGCCGACCTCGCGAACATCTGCAACGAGGCCGCGATCTCGGCCGGCCGCCGCGGCTCCGCGGAGCTCGCCCAGATCGACTTCGACCACGCGATGGACAGGGTCGTCGCCGGGCTCCAGCAGCGCCGTGTGATCACCCAGAAGGAGAAGCGCATCCTCGCCTACCACGAGGGCGGTCATGCCCTCATGGCTCACCTCATGAGCACGACCTCGCCGGTGCAGAAGGCGACGATCATCGCCCGCGGCTCGGCGCTCGGCTACACGCTCAACCTCCCCGAAGAGGAGCGGTACCTCCATACGAAGGAGGAGTTCATCGACTGGATGGTCGTGACGCTCGCCGGTCGCGCGGCGGAGCAAGTCGTGTTCGGCCGCGTCACGAACGGCGCCGCGAACGACCTCCAGAAGGTCACGGAGCTCGCACGTGCGATGGTCTTCGAATACGGCATGAGCAGCGTGGCCGCCGCACGGACGATGCGCGCCGACAACTACGCACTCTCGGAGGAGACGAAGCGGCTTCGCGACTCCGAGCAGGCCCGGCTCACCGACGACGCGTATGCAGAGTCTCTCCGTGTCATCGCGAAGCACCGCGGGCTTCTCGACAAGGTCGCGAACGCGCTCCTCGAGAAGGAGACGTTGAACCGAGAGGAGCTGCTCGCGCTCTTCGGCGACGTCGTCCCCGAGTCACGGGCCTCCGAGGCCGTCGGCGTGCCGCAGGTCGTTGCCGCCGGCGAGAGCGCCTGAGAGAGGGCCCGCGCCGCCGCGCCGGCTATTTCTTTCCGACGATCTTCGCGAAGTCGAGCGGGTTCTTCGGCACCGGCAGGGTGACCGGCTTGTCCCAGTCCTCGAACTTGATCACCCCGCTTGCCTTGCCGCCAGGGGAGAGCTCGAGCGGGTACGCGGGCCCCGTCGTCGCGATGTCGAGCTCGCCGGCGGTGCCCTTCTTCGTGAGCGCGATCGCGGGCTGCCCGTCGACTGTCGTCGCCGCGCCCTTCGTGATCGTGGCCGTCGTCCCGATGATCGCGGCTGCGAGCGTCGAGAGGTTCGTGAGCTGCACGAGCGAGGCGAAGCTGCCCGTCGCCGCGTTGCTGACGAAGAACCACTTGCCCGCGAGGAGCTTCGCGCCCGCGGCGCCCGTGTACTGCGTCAGGAACTTCGCGTCGCCGCGGAAGTAGGTCTTTCCCGCCACGTGGGCGATATCGAAGCCGAGCCCGTTGATCGAGAGGTGACCCTCGCCGCCGCCCTTCGCCGAGGTGTCGTAGGTGATGTCGATCGTCAGCTTCGTGCCGGCGGAGGTGCCCGATCCGACGATGTGCACCGACTTCGCGGCGGCGATCGCCTTCTGCGTGTCGGCGATGATCTGCGGCCCCGACTTCGATGCCTCCCCGTTCGAGGCAGCGGTCGTCGTCGCGGCTGCCGCGCTCGTGGAGGCGGTGCTCGAAGAGGCACCGTTCTTGTTGCCGCCGCACCCTGCGAGCAGCAGGACGAAGACGGCGATCGCGCAAGCCAGCCCGAACCGCATGCCTGGACTGTTGCAGGTTTCGGCTCTCCGCTCAAGTCCCATCGGTAGCATCGATCTTCGTGAGCCCCTCGGGAATCCACCATCTCGGTGTCGCCGTGGCCGACCTCGACGAGGCCGTCGACAGCTACCGGCGGATGTTCGGTGCCGAGCTCGAGGAGCGCCTGACGGTGCCCGAGGGAGACCTCGAGGTCGCAATGCTCCGGATCGGCGGCGACCGCATCGAGCTGCTGCACTCGCTCGACCCCGAGACGCCTGTCGGCCGGTTCCTCGAGAGGCGCGGGCCCGGGATGCACCACGTCGCCTTCGAGGTCGACGACGTCGGGGCAGAGCTCGACCGGCTCGCCGCGGTCGGCGCCGAGCTGATCGACGTCGAGCCGCGCGCCGGCGCCTTCGGACACGACATCGGCTTTGTTCATCCGGGCTCTGCCGGCGGCGTCCTCACGGAGCTCGTTGCCCGTGGCTGAGTCGACGGAACGCGTCCGGCTCGAGATCGCGTTCCGCAGCGGTCAGTCGCTGACCGTTCATGTCACGATCGCCGTCGCCGACGCGCTCGAGGCCGCGCTCGCGAAAGGCGGCGAGGACGCACTCGTCTTCGACGCGGACGACGGCCGCTACACCGCTGTCGTGCGGATGATCGCCTTCGTGAAGCGCCACGCGCGCGAGAGCCGCGTCGGCTTCGGCGCTGCGTAGCGGCGCCCGATGGCACTGGAAGCAGGGATCGTCGGCCTCCCGGGGGCCGGCAAGACGACGCTCTTCACCGCGCTCACGAAGACGAGCGGCGGCGAGTACGGCAAGACCAACGTAGCCATGGCCGCAGTCGCGGACGAGCGGCTGGACGCGCTTGCGCGGGTCGTGTCGGCGAAGAAGGTCACGCCCGCCGCGATCCGGATCCAGGACGTCCCGGGAACGGGCCCCGCGCTCCTCGGCAACCTCCGCCAGGTCGACGCACTCGTCGTCGTCGTCGACGGCTACTCGGCTGACGCGGATCCGGCCGGAGATCTCGAGAACCTCAAGCTGGAGCTGCTCGTCGCGGACCGCGACCACGTCGCCGGCCGCGTCGAGCGGGTCGAGAAGCAGGCAAAGTCGGGCGATCCGAAGCTGCGGGTCGAGCTCGAGCAGCTCAGGGAGGTTCTCGCATCGATCGATGCGGGCACGCCGCTCTCCGAGTATCAGGGCGAGCTTCCGGGTGAGCTCGAGCCGCTCACCACCAAGCCGCTGATCTCGCTCGAGAACGGGCCCGGCGGGATCGACCTGGCGCTCGAGGCCGAGCTGGCCGATCTGCCCGATGACGAGGCGGCAGCGTTCCGAGACGGTGGCCCGTCGGCGCTCGAGGAGGTCGTTCGCCGGCTGCGCGACGCGCTCGACCTGATCACGTTCTTCACCGCCGGCGAGAAGGAGACCCGAGCCTGGCCACTCCGCCGTGGCGAGACGGCACTCGATGCGGCAGGGTCGATCCACTCGGACATCGCGCGCGGGTTCATCCGCTGCGAGGTGCTCGACTGGAGAGATCTCGTCGAGGCCGGCTCGCACGTCGAGGTTGCCCGCAGGGGCCTCCAGCGGCTCGAGGGCAAGACCTACGTGGTGCGCGACGGTGACGTCCTGAACGTCCGCTTCAACATCTGACGTGGCCGCCGCGCCGAGCGGGCCGAGCTCGAGCTCCGAACGTCGCTCGCTGCCCGAAGCCGACCCCGAGGGTTCGGGCGCTCAACCCGGTGTCCGACACCGTTTTTGAACGCTCGAATCGGCGCTGAGCAGGGAGATTCGAGTGCCGATCGGCCAAAGGGTTCGATCGTCTGGCACCTTTTCCACAGGTGTCTCACCGCGGGGCGGACGGCGGTGTCTGACACCTGATTCAGACGCCCGAATCGCGGCTGAGCAGGGAGTTCGAGCGGCAACGAGCTTCCGGCGGTCGGTCGTCTGACACCGATTCGCGCTTTCCCCTCGAGAGGCTACGCCGAGATCAGGGCGACGCCCGCAAGCGTCAGGACAACGCCGGCACGCTGCGGGCCCGACACGCGTTCCTTCAGGACGAGCGAGGCCAGGAGGACGGTGACGATCGGGTAGAGGGAGGCGAGCACCGAGCTCAGGCTCACGAGCCCCCCCTGCTCCGCCGCACCCGCGAACATCGCGTTCCCGGCCGCATCGCCGAGGCCGACTCCCGCGACGATCGCGATCTTCCAGCCGCTGATACGGATCGGCGGCCGCTTGATCGCAACCGCCGCTCCGACGACGAACACCGAGCAGAAGCGGAAGACGAGCGTCGACCAGTACGGGTCGACCTTTGACGCAGCATGCATGGCGGGGAAGTAGAAGCCGAACCCGACGGCCGCGAGGAGGGCTAGCCCGACGCCGGCCGCGACCCGGCGTTCGGTGCCTTCCTGATGCTCCTGGGAGGCGAGCGTCACGCCCGCGATCGCACCCGCGATCCCGATGTACTGCCAGAGGTCCGGGCGATCGCCGGTCGCGATCCCGAAGATCACCGGCACGATTGCCGAGGCTCCCGCGATCGGCGCCACGACCGCCATGGCCCCGATCGCCATCCCGCGGTAGTACGCGAAGATGCCGAGAGTCCCGGAGATCGCGGCGGGGATCGCGAGCAGCACGGCGTGGTCCTCCGCGCCTCGGCCCCTGACGCCGACGACGATCACGACGGCGACGAGGCCCGCAAGCTCGGACCAGAGCAGCACACGGAGCGCGCCGAGCGTGCGTCCCTGCCAGGGCCCGACGAAGTCGGCGAAGCCCCAGGCGAGGCTCGCGCCCAGCGCGAGCAGGACGCCGGTCACCCGGTCGGTCGCGTTGCGGCGCTCGCGTCGAGCTGGTTCGCGTGGTAGAGCACCGCGGCCTCGGCCGTGCGCGCAGCGCGCAGATCGTGGTGGACGGCGACGCAGTGGAGAAGCTCCGCCTTCTGCGGGCCGGTGAGCCCCTCTGCCCGCTCGTCGATCAGCCGCAGGCCCAGGTGGACGTGGCCGAGCAGCCGTCCCTCCTCGGTCACGGCGAACGACGGCCCCCGGGTGAGCTCCAGCGTCCGGCCGACGTCGTGGACGAGCGCAGCCGCGACGACGAGCTCCGAGCGAACGCGGGGATGGAGCTGCGCCGTCTCGCGGCAGAGCGTGGCGACGCCGACCGTGTGCTCGAGCAGCCCTCCTGCGTAGGAGTGGTGCTCGTCCGGCGTCGCCGGGAAGCCGCCGAGCTCGCGGTCGGAGAGCACCGCCCGCACGGTTGCCCCGAGCCCCGGATGCGTGATCTCCTCGAGCAGGAACTCGAGGAAGCCCTGGATCTCCCCGGCGTCGCGCCGCATCGCGGGGGTCAGCGTCACCGGGTCGACGTCGCTCGCCTCGAGGGTACGCACCTCGAGCTGAAGCTTGTCGCGGAATCGCTCCACCCGCCCCAGCACGCGAACCGCGTCCCCCTCTCCGAAGCGACCGTCGAGCAGCTCCACGTCGTTCCACACCCGCGCGTCGATGTGTCCGGTGGAGTCGACCAGCTCGAGCATGAGGTACGGCGCGCCGCCCTTCGTGTGTGCCCGGCGCTTCGTCTTGACGGCGAAGACACCCTCGACGACCCGGTCGGCAACGAGGTCGGAGATCACCCGGTCGATCTTAGTGGTGCGTTCGGTAGCCTCAACACGTGGCCACGATCTCGCCGTTTGCCGCCCTTCGCTACGACGAATCCGTGGCCGGATCCCTCGACGATCTGATCGCCCCGCCCTACGACGTGATCAGCGATGACGACGTCTACACGCTGTGGCACTCGAGCCCCTACAACATCGTCCACCTCACGCGCCCCGAGTCGCCGGAGTCGGCGGCGGAGGCGCTGCAGGAGTGGCGCGAGAAGGGCGTGTTGCATCAGGAGGAGCCGGGCCTCTGGTGGCTCGTCCAGGATTTCGTCGGCCCGGACGGCGTGCGTCGCTCGCGCGAGGGGATCGTCGGCTCGGTCGAGGCGACGCCGTACTCCGAGGGCAAGGTGCTGCCGCACGAGCTGACCCACTCCGGCCCGAAAGCCGAGCGACTCGCGATCCTGCGCGCGACGCGCACGCAGCTCGAGCCGATCTTCCTGCTCTACGACGCCGACGTGCCGATCGAGCCGCCCGCGGGAGAGCCGGACATCGACGTGAGCGAGATGGGCGCCCGCAACCGCCTCTGGCGGATCGATTCGAACGGGATCGACCTCGACGTGCCGTTCCTGATCGCCGACGGTCACCACCGCTACGAGACGGCTGTCGCCTACCGCGAGGAGAACCCGTCCGCGACGCATACGATGGCCGTCTGCGTCTCGTCGCGCTCGCCGGGGCTCGAGATCTACCCGACGCACCGGGTCGTGCAGGAGGTCGGCGACAACCCGTGGGGCTTCATGACCTCGACGTGGGACATGAGCTCCCTCTCGATGTACCGGACCGGCAACTACTACCGGCTCGAATCCGACGACGAGCTCGACACCCGCGAGATCCTGCGATACGAACCGGAAGGAGTCGAGTACACGGCCGACGCCGAGCACGCCGTGAGCCAGGTAGACGA
>DASZLW010000396.1:0-2669 GCA_035552175.1 Gaiellaceae bacterium
CTTGACGAAGAACGGCTCGTCGATGCCGACCGAACGCATCGCGCGCACCGGCGAGTTGACGCCGCCGGGGATGAGCTTCTGGGCGCGATGCCACAGCTCCGAATGCGAGAGCTCCGAGCGCGCGATGCCGTCTACAGCCAGGCCGGGAGCTCCTTCGCCCAGTAGGTGAAGACGATGTCCGCCCCGGCGCGGCGGATGGCCATGAGGGACTCGATCGCCGCGACGCGCTCGTCGAGGAACCCTGCGGCGGCGGCGGCCTTGATCATCGCGTATTCGCCGGAGACGTTGTAGGCGGCGACGGGAAGGTCGAAGCGCTCGCGAACGGCGCGGATCACGTCGAGGTAGGGGAGCGCCGGCTTGACCATCAGCACGTCCGCGCCTTCGGCGACGTCGAGCTCGCATTCGCGAAGCGCCTCGCGGAGGTTGGCGGGATCCATCTGGTACCCGCGCCGATCGCCGAACGACGGCGTCGAGCCCGCGGCCTCGCGGAACGGGCCGTAGAACGCCGAGGCGTACTTCGCCGCATACGAGACGATCGGCGTGTCCGGGAGCTCGGCGCGGATCGCGCCCACGCGCCCGTCCATCATGTCGCTCGGACAGACGACGTCGGCGCCCGCCTCGACGTGCGAGGAAGCGGTGCGGACGAGGAGCTCGACCGAGGCGTCGTTGTCGACCTCGCCACCTCTCAGCACACCGCAGTGCCCGTGCGCGGTGTACTCGCAGAGGCAGACGTCGGTGAAGAGGAGGAGCTCGGGGAACCGATCCCTGAGAGCGCGCAACGCCTGCTGGACGATCCCGTCGGCGACCCAGGCGCCCGAGCCTTCGTCGTCCTTCTCCTCCGGGATGCCGAACAGGATCACCGAGCCGATGCCGGCACGGAGGAGCTCCTCGCACTCGCGGACGACGCCGTCGACCGTGTGCCGGGTCATCCCGGGCAGTTGTGCGTTCGGCAGCGCCTCCGGCGCGACGAAGAGCGGCATCACGAGGTCGTCGGTCGAGAGCGTCGTCTCGCGGACGAGCTCGCGAAGTGCACCGCTCCGGCGGAGGCGGCGGAGGCGCGTGGCCGGAAAGCTGCTCATGCGGAAAGCGTACTGGCTCGTTCCCCCGAGAAGCTCGTCACGCCGCCCGGCTCGTACGACCCCGGCCGGAGCGCGCGTGGTCGATGCGGATCATCGCTGCCTGGCGTGTACGTGCTCGGAGGCGGGCTCGACCTCGACGGGGATCGAACCTCCGTCCTTCCACGACTCGAGCTCGAGCCGCTCGGCGAAGAACTCCCACATCGCCCGCCCGACCGAGAGGAGCGGCAGCGCCATCAGCGCACCGGCGAGGCCGTCGATGTTCGCTCCGGCGAGGAGGCCGAAGATCACGAGAAGCGGGTGCAGCCGGAGCACGCTTCCCATCACCTTCGGGACGACGACGTGCCCCTCGACCTGGTGGATCGCGAGGAAGAGGAGCACGACCCAGATCACCGAGAACGGGTGGACGACCACCGCGTAGATCGCCGCCGGGATCGCGCCCAGCCAGGGGCCGAGATACGGCAGCACCTCCGTGAACGCGACCCAGCCTCCGAACACGAGCGCGTAGTGGTCCGCGTGCGGGACGAGGCCCGTGAGCCCGAAGATCCAGAGGCCGAAGCCGGCGCTCGCGCCGATGATCAGGCTCAGCAGGATCTGCCCGCGCACGTAGGAGACGAGCGCGTGCTCCATCCGTGCGATCAGCGGACGGCCGCCGTGTGGCGGGAACCGTCGATCGATCGCGCGCGACAGTCGCTGCATGTCGATCAGCATGTAGATCGAGACGACGAGCACGAGCACGCCGTCGAAGAGCGCCTTGCCGATCGAGATCGCCGCGCCCTCGAGGAAGTTGACGATCCGGTGCGTGTAGCGGCCGATGTCGCGCTGGTGGATGCGCTTGACGAGCCGGTGCCCGCTCCTCTCGATCTTGATGCTCCGCAGGTGGTGCCGGTTCAGCCAGTGCTGCAGCCGGTCGACGTCGTGATCGGCCGAGGTCTGGTGGGTCCGTCCGTGCGTGACGGTGAAATACGCGTTGAAGCGCTCCGTCGCCGTTTTCGTCTGCCCGACGACGACCGTCACGAGCGCGATCGCCACGACGAGGAATGCCGCGATGAAGGTGAGGTACACGATCACGACCGAGAACCCCCGCCGGAGCCTGAACGTTCCCAGCGCGAGCACGAGCGGATCGAGAAGCAGCGCGATCAGCGCGGCGATCAGGAACAGGAACAGCGTATGAGCCGCCGCCTGCCCGAAGGCCCAGGCGAAGAAGATCCCCACCGGCAGCCCGACCAGCTGGACCCAGCGTGGGATCTCGATCCGCGGCGGACGGGCGGCGGGGGGACTCACGCCGTCGATCGTACAACCGGGCTCCCCTCGTTACGACCCCCCTCATGGGAGTGGTCGTTCGCCGAGGACGGTGCGCTCGCGCTCGATCCTCGGCGGCTGTGGGACAAGCCGCCGCGCAGCCGCCCGGCCGCCGCGCGGTTGAACGAGCGGTCGGGTTCCGGTACGGTCCTGCGGATGCCGCCACCTTCGGCACAGGTCGGGCGTGGGGGGCGAGCCGTTCGCGCTCGGCGTCAGCGCCGTCAGGATGTCCAGCGGAGACGACTCGCCGTTCTCGTCGCCATCGCGATCGTCGCGACCGGCACCCTCGTC
>DASZLW010000397.1:0-3667 GCA_035552175.1 Gaiellaceae bacterium
CAGGCGACGAACCGCGAGCCCGTGGTCGAGTACGACGAAGCGACGATCCGCGCGGCTCTCGACCGGCTCGGCCGGCGCGGGTGGACGAGGCTGGCGAGCGGGGCCTCGAGCCGGGCCGTCAAGTTCCGCCACTTGCTCGACGAGGCGCTCCGGCTCACCCACTCGCAGCTCGCCCTCCTCGCGGTGCTGATGCTGCGCGGACCGCAGACGGTCGGAGAGCTCCGCACGCGGAGCGAGCGCCTTTACCCGTTCCCGTCCACGGACGATGTCGAGCTCGGGCTCGAGGCGCTTGCTGAGCGCGAGTTCGTCGAGCGGCTACCGCGCAGGCCCGGCGAGCGCGAGGAGCGCTGGGTCCAGCTCCTCGGCGGCGCGACGACCGAGCCGGCTCACGAGGCAGTCGACCAGGAGACTCCCCGGCCCGAGCTCGAGGCTCGCGTGGCGCGGCTCGAGGAGAAGTTCACGGAGCTGCTCGAACGGCTCGACGAGCTCGGCGATCGCTGAGACCCGAACGGCTCAGCGGCCGATCGGCGACATGTCCGCGTAGCGATCGCCGGCCGGTGCCTCGATGGCGCTCAGCCGGGCGAGTTGGTCGGCGGTCAGCGAGAGGGTGTCGGCTGCCGCATTCTCCTCGAGCCGCGCGACGCGCTTCGTCCCTGGGATCGGCGCGAGATCGTCACCCTGCGCGAGCAGCCACGCGAGCGCGACCTGCGCCGGGGGCGCGTCGACGTCCCTCGCGACCGCCTCGACCTCCTCCACGATCCGCAGGTTCGCCTCGATGTTCCCGTCGGCAAAGCGCGGGTTCGTGCGGCGGAAGTCGGTTTCGGCAAGCTCGTCCGTCGACCTGAGCCGGCCCGTCAGGAAGCCGCGGCCGAGCGGGGAGTAGGGGACGAAGCCGATCCCGAGCTCGCGCAGGAGTGGCAGCACCTCGGCCTCGGGGTCGCGTGTCCACAGCGAGTACTCGCTCTGGAGCGCGGTGATCGGATGTACGGCATGCGCGCGGCGGATCGTGTCGGGAGCGGCTTCGGAGAGGCCGATGTGGAGCACCTTCCCCTCGGCGACGAGCTCGGCGAGCACGCCGACGACCTCCTCGATCGGCGTATCCGGGTCGACACGATGCTGGTAGTAGAGGTCGATGCGGTCGGTCTGAAGGCGTTGCAACGAGCCCTCGAGCGCGGTGCGGATGTTCGCGGGCGCGCTGTCGATCCCGCGGACGCCCCCGTTCTGATGGGAGATCAACCCGAACTTCGTGGCGAGGACGACCCTGTCGCGACGACCCTCGATCGCGCGGCCGACGAGCTCCTCGTTGGTGAACGGCCCGTACAGCTCGGCGGTGTCGATGAACGTGATCCCGAGCTCGAGCGCCCTGTGGATCGTGCGAACCGACTCCGCGTCGTCCGTGCCGGCTCCCGAGTAGAACGCCGACATGCCCATGCAACCGAGGCCGAGACGGGAGACGTCGAGCCCCCCGAGCGAAACGTGCTTCATGCTTCACCGTAACGATCTCGGGACGGGTCGCGTCTAGGCTGCACTTCGTATGGCGGCGGTCGCCGATCTGAGCTCGACTGGCATCGTGGGGCGAGCGCGGGTCGCGGTCCCGCGGACGGCAACTATTCTGGGGGTTGTCGTGGCAGCCGGCCTCGGTGTCGACATCGGGCTGACGGCGTGGATCCGACAGTTCTCGTCGAGCGGCATCCCCGATCTCGTCGTCATCACGCCGTTCGTGCTCGTCGGGGTTGTCGTTTCGCGGCGCGAGCCGGGCAACCCGATCGGCTGGATGATCCTCGTCGCCGCTACGGCGTACGTCGTGTGCAACGACTCGGGCTACTACGCTCTCGCCGCACTGCAGCACGGGCACCGCGGGCTCCCGGCGGTGCGGGTCGCCGTGGCGCTCGCTCCCTTCGGTTGGTTGACGCTGATCCTGCTCGCGCCGCTGCCTGCGTTGCTCTTCCCGGAGGGCCGCCTGCCGTCGGCGCGCTGGCGCTGGCCGCTACGCGCCTATCTCTCGATCTGGGCGATCGTGCTCGTCGCGATGACGATCGCCGACACGGCCGCGTTCACCGATCGACGACTGCACGTCGACTCGACCGGCGAGCTCGAGATCTTCAATCACTCGACGAACTGGCTCGCATACGTGATGAAGCTGGCGATCCCCGCGTACGGCGCGCTCGCGCTCTCGTTCGTCGTCGCGCTGCTGCTCGCATACCGCCGGTCGACCGGCGAACGTCGCCAGCAGCTCAAGTGGCTCATGGCCGGCGGGATGATCTGCGTGGTCGGCATCTCGTTCGCCCTCGCGGGCGGAGCGCCGCACTCCACCATCGCGAAGCTTCTCGGCTCCGTCGCGTTCGTCTGCGTGATCGCGCTCCCGGCGGCGATCGGGATCGGGATCCTGAAGTACCGGCTGTACGACATCGACCGCCTGATCAGCCGGACGCTCTCCTACACGATCGTGACCGGGGTTCTCGTCGCGGTCTTCGCAGGGGTCGTCGTGCTGACGACCGACCTGCTCCCCTTCTCCTCGCCCGTCGGTGTGGCAGCCTCGACGCTGTCTGCGGCCGCGCTCTTCAACCCGCTGCGCCGCCGGGTGCAGCGGCTCGTCGACCGGCGCTTCAATCGGGCCCGTTACGACGCCGAGGCGATCGTGGGAGCGTTCGTTGCCCGGCTTCGCGATGCGGTCGATCTCGAGACGGTCAGCTGCGAGCTGCTCCGCGCGGTCGAGCTCGCGATCGAGCCCGCCCACGTCTCGGTCTGGATCAGGGAGACCCGAGCAAAGCCGCCCGCTCGGGCGGTCAGCCCGTAGGACGCCGCAGCTCGCGAACGCGGAGGGTGGAGCCGGGGCGCAACGGTTCGAGGGCGCCGGTGTCCGTGAAGCCACAACTCTCGTAGAGCCGTCGGGCCGCGTCGTTCCCATCGGTGACCCAGAGGAAGACGTCGTGCCCCGAGGCGAAGGCGACTGCGGCTTCGACGATCGCTCGCCCGACCCCGCGCTCGCGAGCCTCGGGAGCCGACCACATCGCGATCACCATCCAGTCGCCGTCGTCGGCGAAGACTCCGCCGATGCCGACGGGGGCGCCGTCCCAGGCGAGGAACATCGCCTGCTCGGCACTCTCCGCCGAGCGGATCGCCCAGTCGCGCCACCATTGCTCGGGGCGCGCCGAGGCCGACTCGAACGTCGTCGCGAAGGCATCGGGAGCGTCGGCGAGGGCGCGCAGCCGGATCGAGCGCAGCGCCTCCCATTCCTCGGCTCGAACGCGTCTGACCTCCACCCCCGGAGGCTAGGACACCTGGACGAGGCGGGTCGGTCCTCCTCGATCTCCTCCGCCGAGATGCGCCGATGCCGGCGGCGCGCCCGCCGTCCGAGGCGGCCGCGGGAGCCGTGCGGCCGGCGCATGCAGGGCAGTCGTTCACGGCGCGGTCGGGTGCGGTCGGACTCGACCGAGAGCGCGGGCGCAGGCGAACGTGGAGCCGAACCGCCCATCTGGAACCCGTCCGCTGGGGCCATGCCCGGCAACCACGCACCCCCGCCCAACAAAGGGCGGGGCCGCAACCCCACCGCCCTCGAGGCCGAGCCTACCCTGGCAACGGGCGGCAGGTGTCACAGCTCTGTGCCGGCTTTCTTAAATCGGTGGGACGGTTCCGCTCGCAGCGGGATTTTCGCGCGGCGCATCCG
>DASZLW010000398.1:0-12510 GCA_035552175.1 Gaiellaceae bacterium
GCGATCGCGACCTGGACGAACCCGTTCGTGACGCACGCGCTCTACGCTCCGAGTGGGGTCAACCTCACCTGGACGCCGACGGCGCCGGGGCTCGCGCTCGTCTTCTCACCGCTGACCTCGCTGCTCGGCCCGGTCGCCTCCTTCAACGTCGCGATGCTGCTGATGCCGGCCCTCTCGGGGTGGGCGGCCTACCTGCTCTGCCGCGAGCTCACGCGTTCGGTGTGGGCATCGCTCATCGGTGGTCTTCTCTACGGCTACTCGGACGCCGGGATGCACCAGTTCCTCGCCGGGAACCTGAATCTCACGGCGATGTTCGTTCCGCCGCTCGTCGCGCTCGCCGTCGTCCGCTACGTCCGGTCTGAGCTCGGGGACAGGGGGCTCGCCTGGCGGCTCGGGGTCCTGATCGCCGTGCAGCTCTGGATCTCGACCGAGGTCGCGCTCACGCTCACGATCTTCCTCGGGCTCGGACTGGTGCTCGCGTTCTCGTTTCTCCGGCAGGCGCGCCCGCGCGTTCTCTCGTCGATGGCGCCGGTCGGAGCCGGCTACGGAATCGGGATGGTCCTCGCTGCGCCGTTCGTGGCGTTCCTCCTCATCGGGTTCGTGTCGCGCCAGTTCGCCGGCTCGCTCTGGGTCTGGGGCACCGACCCGCTCGGCTTCGTCGTCCCGAACAAGATCCAGGGGATCGGCGGGCAATGGTTCCTCTCGTTCGGCAACCACACGCCGAACGGCGACCTTGCCTACCTCGGCCCGCCCGCACTGCTCGTCGTCTGCCTGTTCGCGTTCCGCTTCCGGCGGGAGCGGTCGACCTGGTTCCTGCTCGCAGCGCTCCTGACCGCGACGGTCGTGACGCTCGGCCTGACCCTCTCGGTCGACGGGCACAAGCTGCTCACGTTCCCGTGGTGGGACGCAGCCCAGAGCTGGCCGCTCGTCGACAACGTCCTCCCGTTCCGGCTTGCCGCCTACGTCGCGCTCTGCGTCGCAGTGATCGTGGCGATCTGGATCGACAGGACGAGGGGCCGGTTCTTCGCCCGGCCCTACGTGCTCCCGGTGCTCGCCGTCGTCGCACTCGTCCCGGCCGTGTGGGACCCCGGGCAGTACTCGCCCGGACACCCCGTTCGGCTCGGGTTCTTCACCGACGGGAGCTACCGGACGTGCATCCCGAAGAACGAGACTCTCCTTGCGCTTCCCATCGGTGGCGCTGCTCTCGTCTGGCAGGCGGAGTCCGGCTTCTGGTTCAAGCTCGCCGACGACGGCGTCCAGCCCATCCCGGAGGTCGGCCGGCCGATCTCGAGCTTCGACCAGGACGAGATCGTCTCCGACCTGCACTCGGGACAGGGGACTCCGACCATGGACCGGCTGCTCGCCTTCTCGGCGCTGCACGACGTCGGCCGAGTCGTGGCGCCGGCTGCCGTCGGCTATCCGACCCGGAGCCAGTCCTCGCGCCTCGGGGGCGCGCAGGTCACCGGCGGGGCGCTCGTCGCCCCAGGCTGTGCGACGAAGCCCCTCACCACCCGCAATCTGACTCGCTACGTGGCCGCCTACCGGCAGGAGCTCGCGGCGCCGAGCCGGCCCTCGATCGGCTACTGCCTGCCGAACGAGTTCACGACGCTCCCGGAGGGCATGGATCCGGCCGGTGACCTCGCGGGCGCCGTGCGGGCGATCGCTGTCGCGGGCGTCGGACTGACCTGCGCCGCGCCACCCGCCGGGTACAAGCGCCGTGGCTTCGCGAGCGGCGGCGTCCCACCGGACACGTACGCCTACTACGCACCCTAGAGGCTCATGCCGTGACCGGCTTCATGTCGGGCGGTGACGGACGGTCAGGGACCTGACGTTACGAGAGGGCAGTATGCTTACGTCATGTTGAATCCTCCTGCGCCGCAAGCCTTGCTGCTGCAGATCGGCGACGCGGCTGATCGGGTCGGGTTGAGCCTGCGGACGATCAGGCACTGGGAGTCCGTGGGGCTCGTGACTCCGCAGAGGACATCCGGCGGGCTGCGCCTGTACACGGAAACGGACATCGAGCGGCTCCTGGTCCTCAAACGGATGAAGCCGCTCGATCTCTCCCTCGGAGCCATGGCGGAGTTGATCGGGCTCCTCGACGCAGTTGCGGTGGACGGCGCAGACGCGAGGGCCCTCGACGAGCTCGCCGTGTTCCAGGATCGAGCAGGGGCCGCGATCGTGAAGCACGAGCTGTATGTGGAACAGGCTCGCGAGCTTCGTGACCTGATCGCAGAAGGCCGGGGCTCCGCGTGACTGCGGCCGAGATCCGGTCGGTCATCGTCGACGAGATCGACAGCCTGCTCCTCGAGGCCGATCAGCCTGTGCGGCCGCTCGCCGACCAGGATGTGCTGCTGGAGACGGGCCTCGACAGCCTGGCGTTTGCGGTGCTGATCGTTCGGCTCGAGGACAGACTGGGGTACGACCCGTTCACCGATCTGGCGGAGCCGGTCTACCCGCAGACGCTTGGCGAGCTCTGTCAGGTGTACGCATTGGCTCCACAGCCGCGATGACCGCCGCACTCGAGGCGGTCGCGGTCGAGTCGCCCGACGTACGAGTCACGCACGCACAGCTCGCCGCCGATCCGTTCCGGCTGCGCGACCTCGTCGGCAGAGGCGGCCGCGCCGCCGTGTTCGACGCCGGCGCGGTCGGAGTTCTGGCCGCCCTGGTCGCACTCGACGGGTGGGCATCGGACGTCTATCTCGCGGGCGCGCTCCGGCCGGAGCTTCCGCCCGGCACCTGCTCGCTCTCTGCAGAGGCCTTCGTGAGCCCACTTCGCGACACCGGCCGCTCGCCGGGCGATCTCCCGGCCGGGGCGGTCACCCGCTGGCACCTGTTCACGTCGGGCACGACGGGCGAGCCTCGCGCCGTCTCGCATCCGCTCGCCGCGCTTGCCCGATCGGCGAGGCCCGGCCCGGCGAGGCGCGGACGCCGCTGGGGATTGTTGTACGAGCCGACGCGGATGGCCGGAATCCAGGTGCTGCTGCAGGGCCTCACGGCAACCGAGACCGTCCTCGACGCGACCGGGCTCCGCTCCCTCGGCGATCGGATCGATTGGCTGGTGGGGGCGCGGGTCAGTGCGTTGTCTGCGACGCCGACGCTGTGGCGGCAGATCCTCCAGACCCCTCGCAGTGACCGGCTCGAGCTCGACCAGATCACACTCGGGGGTGAGATCGCCGATCGCCGGGTGTTGCACGCGCTCGGCCGGGCGTTCCCGGACGCGAGGATCACGCACGTCTTCGCCTCGACCGAGACCGGCGTTGCGTTCAGCGTCAGCGATCGGCAGGAGGGATTCCCGGCGAGCTACCTCACCGATCCGCCCTCCGGGATCCGGCTCGAGGTGCGGGACGGGATCCTGTTCGTCGAGGCCCCGCACGCGAGCGTCTCGGGCCTCGACGGCTTCGTCTCCACCGGCGACCTCGTCGCCGTGGACGACGATCGAGTGCGGTTTCTCGGCCGCGCCTCGGGCGTCGTCAACGTCGGCGGCACCAAGGTTTCGCCCGAACAGGTCGAGTCTGTCCTGCGCGAGCATCCCGACGTTCTCGACAGCGTCGTCGTCGCCCGTCGCAGCCCTTTCAGCGGCTGGATCCTGACCGCCCAGATCGTGGCCGCGCCGCGCTCCGACGAGAGCTCGCTTCCCGACCGGTTGCGCCGGTTCTGCGGCACGCGGCTGGAGACCGCGGCCGTCCCCGCAATCGTGAAGATCGTCCCGGCACTCTCCTCGCCCACGGGGAAGGCGGGGCGGACGTGAAGGACCTCGTGATCGTGACCGGCGCGAGCAGCGGGCTCGGGTCGGCGACGGCGAAACGCCTCCTGCACGAGGGCTTCAGCGTCGTCGGCATCGCACGGAGGCCTGTCGATCCCGCGGCCACGTTCGGCGAGCACTACACCCATGTTCGGGCCGACCTCAGCGAGCTCGAGGCGCTGCCGGGCCTCGTGCGGACGATCCTCGCGGATCACGGGCCTCCGTTCGGCCTTGTCAACAACGCGGCAGTCGGTCTCGACGGCTTGCTGCCGACGATGCACAACAGCGAGATCGCCCGCGTCCTGAACCTCGATCTTCTCTCGCCGATCGTGCTCACGAAATACGTGTCGCGGCAGATGCTCTCGCACCGACGCGGCAGGATCGTCAACGTCTCCTCGATCGTCGCGCGGACCGGATTCCGCGGCCTCTCGGTCTATGCGGCCGCCAAGGCCGGTCTCGAGGGATTCACGCGTTCGCTCGCGCGTGACCTCGGCCCCCGCGGCATCACGGTCAACTGCGTCGCGGCCGGGTTCGTGGACACGGAGATGACCCGGGGACTGAACGACGCCGACCTCGTCAGGATCAAGAACCGGAGTCCGCTCGCCCGCTTCGCGACCCTGGAAGAGGTCGCGGGCGCCATCACCTACCTCCTCTCCGCCGACGCCTCCGGCGTGACTGGCACCGTGGTCACCGTCGACGCCGGGACCTCCGCATGAGAGGCGACGGGCCCAGGCCGACGGAGCGCGAACTGACCGGAGACATCAGCTTCACAGCGCTCCTGCGCGAAGACTGGGAGGCACACGGGCGCTCCTTCGCCTCCCCGGGTCTCCATGGGCTCGCCCTGCACCGGATCGCAGTTGCGCGACGATCTCTCCCGCCACCGTTCAGGCACGTGCTCGGAGCCGTCACGAGAACCGTGAACAAGCTCCTGATCCGGAACCTCTACGGCCTCGAGCTGCACGAGTCGACCGTCATCGGCCGCCGGGTCACGATCGGCCATCACGTTGGCGTGGTGCTGGGTGCGCACGCCGTGATCGAGGACGACTGCATCATCCGCCAGAACGTCACGCTCGGAGTGGTCGACAACAACACCGAGCATCAACCATGGCTCCGGAGGCACGTGCTTCTCGGTGCAGGATGCTCGGTCCTCGGCCACGTCACGATCGGCCCCGATGCGATCATCGGACCGGGCGCCGTCGTCATCACCGACGTCCCCGCCGGCGCTACCGCGTTCGCTCCACCCGCCCGCATCATGAAGGCAGGAGCGGGTCCCGCTTCGACCCCGTCTGCCTCCAAGGGCTAGCTCCAGCAGCGATTTCGTAGCGGACGATCTTCGCCGGGCGCCGAGCACGGCCGAGCTCGCGAGCGCTCCCTCGAGCCGCAGAGTCGAGCCGAGCACGCGGCGCCTGCAACCCGGACGCCGCCGGACGTGCCCGCGCCGGCGGGCGGCCGGCCCGGATTGGTCCCGGCGCTCGTGGGTATGCACATCCCAACCGATTGCACCTCGACATCGAGAGGAGGGACGAAAATGATCTTGCTCGTCTTGCTTGCCATCATCGCGCTCGTGGCCTTCGGGGTTGCGTTCACGATTCACTGGCTGTTCATCGTCGCGATCGTTGCGGCGCTGCTCTGGGTGATCTCGGCTCTGCTCGGCGGAGTGGGCGGTCGTTCGCGCGGCGCTTTCTGGTAGCCGCGACGTTTGGACGCATGCCGTTCGGGCATGACTCAACCTCCTCGCGCTTCGGCGCGGGCAACCGAAGGAGCTAGACATGGGGATCACCTTGTCGTTGCTGATGGCCGCAGGTGGCGCCATCCTGATCTGGGCCGTGAACACCACGTCGTCCGGCTTCAACATCCACACGGCCGGCGTCATCCTCCTCGTGGTGGGGATCATCGGCTTCGTGCTCTCGCTTGCGTTCTGGTCGAGCTGGGGCGGATTCAACACCGGCGGCCGCGTGCGCGACGGCGACCACACGACCGTCGTCCGCTGACGAACGATGAACAGCACGACGCCCGTCCCGCCGGGCCCGGCGCCACCGACGCCGGGCCCGGATCCGGGGCCCCTTCCCCCCGACGATCCGCGCCCGCCGAGCCCTGACCCTGGTCGGCCGGCGCCGCTCGACTGACCGGCGCTACTCCACGGCGGGAATGTCCGCGCGCGACGCGACGACGCCGAGCTCATCCGTGAGCTGCGTGATCTCGAACACGCGCCGCACCACCTGCTCGGTCGGGCTCACGACGTGGAAAGCGACCCCTCGGGCCGCAAGCTCGCGGCGCGAGTGGACGAGGGCGTTCAACGCCGACGAATCGAGGAACTCGACGTTCGTGAGGTCGATCACGACGCCTTTCGTTCCGGCGACGGCGGCCTCGATCGCGGTGGTGAGCTCGGGAGCGGTCGCCATGTCGATCTCACCCGACGCCTCGATGACGAGCACGCCGTCGGCATAGGAAGACAGGAGTTCGAGCGGAGATGGCGTCGTCACGAGGGGGTGGTGGCGGTTTCGTTGCACAAGACTTGCGCAGGCGAAGGTATCACGCAGTGCCGCGCCTGCGACCCGTCCTAGCCGGCCGGAATCGCGCTGGGGCCGGCCGGGACGACGCTGGGCGCACGCGCTTCGACAGCCGCTCCGAGATGACGCGCGAACGTCACGCGGGTGCCCTGCGGAGTCGTCGCGATGTCGACCTCGTGCATGAGGCTCCGCATCAGGAGGATGCCGCGCCCACGCTCGTCGTTGGGCTCGGAGACATGCCACTGTCCGTGGTCTGTGATCTCGACGTGCAACGTGCCGTCATCGATGCGGGCGACGAGGTGGATCGAGCCCTCGGTTCCGGCGTAGCCGTGCTCGATCGCGTTGTTGCACGCCTCGCTGATCGCGAGGACGATCTCGCCGGCCTCAGCCGTATCGAAGCCACGCCGGGTGAGCCAGGCGCGGAATCGCCGGCGGAAGCCCGGCAGCATTCCCGGCTCTGACGGGAGCTCGACATCGACGGCGAGGACTGGTTCGACTGAAGTGAGGAGGAGGGCGACGTCGTCGCTCGGTGCCCCGATCGCGTCCGCGATCGACGCGAGGACGACCTCCGACGTCGCGGATGCGTCGGCGGCCATCGACTCTCCGAGCACGTCGATTCCGCGCTCGATGCTCTCACCGCGCCGCTCGACGAGCCCGTCGGTGTAGAGGGCGAGCCGGGCAGGCTCGGGCAACTGGATCCGCGCCTCGATGATGTCCGCCGCCTCCGCCACGCCGACCGGTGGCGCGCTCGCCGCGTCGAGCCGGACCACTTCACCCCTGGCCACATCGAGCAGGAGCGGCGGCGGATGGCCGGCGCAGGAGTACGTGATCTCGCCGGCGAGCAGGTCGATGCTCACGACCGCCGTCGTCACCATCTCGTCGTCGTTCACGTGGCGAAGCATGCGCTTGATGATCTCGGCAGGCGATGCGAAGTCGTAGGCGTGTGCACGGAAGATGTTCCGCTGCCGGCCCATCACCGTCGCGGCGCCGATACCGCGGCCGCTGACGTCTCCCACGCAGAGCTGCAGGATGCCGTCGGGCCGGCGTACCGCGTCGTACCAGTCGCCGCCGACCTCGACGCCGGTTCCGCCGGCCAGGTACTCCCCGGCGAGGTTGATTCCCGGGATCCGGGGCAGCCGGTCGGGCAGCAGGCTCCGCTGGAGCCGCACCGCGAGGTCGTGCTCGTGCTCGAACGCTCGGGCGCGCCCGAGCGCACGCGACGCCTGGTCGACGACCGCGCCCAGGAGCTCCCACTCACTCGGCTCGAGCATGCCCCGGGCCGTCATGAGCGAGATGCTCCCCACCGGAGTTGCCTCCTGATCGTGGATCGGAACCGAGTGAAGCGCCTTCAACCGCCGCCCGTAGGCGAGGTAGAGCTCTCGAAGCGGCTTCTCGCGCTCGAGCGATCGCGTCCTCGGGCCCCCGGTCGTGAGGTCCGCGACGGCGCGGAGTCGCGGCGCGTCGCCGGCGATGCGACGCCAGCCGGGGAGCTTGGACGATGCCCGGATCTCTTCCCCCGACTCGGAGTCGACGTCGACGACGACGACGGCGTCCGGAAAGCCCGACTCCAGCGATTCGAGCAGCGCATCGGCGATCTGCGACGGCGTGGCGGAATCGGCGAGCTTCCGCGTGAGCCGGCTCCAGGACTGCACCTGCTCCCCCTGCGCGTCCATCGCCCGGCGTGAGCGGCGGACGACGATCCAGAGGACGAGCAGGATGAGGATGACGGCGCCGCCGAGAGAGGCCAGCGCGAGGATAAGCGAGCGGCGCGCAGAGGCATAGATCGCCGACTCGGACCGGTCGATTGCAATCGTCCACCCCGAGCGAGTCGAGGTCGCGAACGCGACGATGCGATCCGAGGCGCCTTCCAGACCTCGCGTTCCCTTGATCACACCCGTCCCCGTCGACGACTTCTGGATCCGGGCGAACAGCGTCGTGTTCTCGACGCGCCGCAGGCGCCCGCCTGGCGGGAGTGGCGAAAGAACCTGACCGTCGCGATCGAGGATCGTCGCGCCTTCGAGCCCGAGCTGTTCGGTCTGCTGTTCCGACGCGGCCCGCGCCTTCCCCGTGGTCGGCGGCGCGAGGCTGATCGCCCCGGTCAGCACGCCGCTCAGGGCGCCGTTGCTCCCGAACGTCGGCACGGCGACGACGAGCGTCGGCTTCTTCGTCCGCTTGCTGATCAGCCCGATGCTGACGTACGGCACGTGCTTCGCCACCACTTGCCGGAAGTAGGCTCGATCGGAGACGCTGACGCCGGCGCTCGTCGCCGTTCGGTTGCTCGACGCACCGACGTCGCCGCTCAAGGCGATCCAGCTGATGCCGCCCGAGTAGAACCGCGTCCCGGACTTCTCCACGCGCGCGAAGTAGGCATCCATGGCGAGCGGCCGGCCCTCGACCACCGACGGGGCATCGGCGATCGCTTGAAGCGTCGAGATCCCACCCGAGAAGGCCTCGTCGATGATCGACGACGCGAGCACCACCTTCGCATCGACATCGCCGACAGCTCGATTCTGGTTGTCCTGGTACTGATTCCACGCGAGCGCCCCCGACACCCCGGCAAGCACGATCACCGCGAGCGCGGTGCCGGCGATCAGGCGGCGGCGGAGCGTCGCCGGCGTGCGCAACAAGAGCCGGTCGACGGGGCCGGTGGCCTCGAGCCCACGCGGGTATCGGGGAGTTCTGGGCGCTCTCCCAGGACCGGCCTCCTGCGAGCCCGGACGCTTCACGTCCCTCCGCCCCCGTTCGGATCTGCCATTTGACCAGTGGAGCCTAGCCGCGACCCACCGAGTGCGCCGAATCCGAACAGTCACCGCGGAAGCGATACGGTTAGGTGCATGGATGGCCGTGAGGCCCGCAAGGGAGTGAACGAGGCCTGGTTCCGCGATCTGAACGAGCGGCTCGAGCGTCGCTCGGCGCGACGCGCCGCGGTCGCCGACGGGTTCGACGCAATCTGCGAGTGCGCCAACGAGGACTGCACGGAACGGATCAAGATCGGGTTCGCCGACTACGAGCGCGTCCGGTCGAGCTCGACGAGGTTCCTGTTGCGACCGGACCATGCGGATCTGACGGTCGAGCGGGTGCTCTCGTCGCATGACGAGTACGACGTCGTCGAGAAGATCGGCGACGCCGCGACGGTCGCCGAGCACGAGGACGCCCGGACCGCGGAGACCCCATGACGGTGGCGCTCGAGATCGGGGCGGTCGCTCGAGAGCTCGGTGTCGCCCCGAGCACGCTGAGAAGCTGGGAGCGCCGCTACCGGATTGTCGTCCCGAGCCGCGGCGAGAACGGACAGAGGCTCTACGACTCCGACCAGATCGTCATCCTCCGGCAGATACTGGCGCAGACCCGGCTCGGCGTCCGCGCGCGGACGGCGCACAGGGCTGCAAGCACGGAGCAACCCCATCGCACGTCGCATCTCCGCCTCGATCCGTCCCCGCAGGGCCCGCTCGCTGCTCGCCGTGAGATCGGACGGCTCCTCGCCGACGGTGACCACCCGGAGCAGTTCTGCTTCAACGCGCGCCTCGTCGTGAGCGAGCTCGTCAAGAACGCCGTCGTCCACGGCGCGCCGGACGAGCAGATCGACCTGGACGTCGGCGTCCATCCGCGGTGGATCGATCTGCACGTGCGCAACAGCGGCGGCCGCCTCGCGCTCCGGAGCCTTCGCGTCCGGCTGCGCGACCACGGCCACGGCCTCGACATCGTCGACGCTCTCGCCGACTCGTGGACGATCGACACCGGCCCGCGCGGGACGAGCGTCAAGGTTCGCCTGGCGGTACCCGACGAGGATGTTTGAGCGTCCGTTCGCGCGGGTAGTGTCGAGGAGAGCGATGGAACTGGAGATCTTGACCGCCGATCTTGGCGAAGGTGTTGCCTCTGTCGGCGTGGCAGGCGAGGTCGATCTGTACACGGCCCCTGCCCTGAAGACGGCTCTCCGCGAGGCGATCGACCAGGGAGCGCGGAATGTGCTCGTCGACCTGTCGCGCGCGACCTTCATCGACTCGACGACGCTCGGGGTGTTGATGGGGGCCGTCAAGCGCCTGCGCCCCGCGGGCGGCGAGCTCGCGATCGCCTGCAGCGACCCGAACATCCGCAAGATCTTCGAGATCACGCTGCTCGACCGGATCTTCAACATCTTCGACTTCCCGGCCGAGGGCATCGAGCACCTGCAGTCGCTCAGGCTGAACGACTGAAGAGCCGACGCCGAACGGCAGCCTCGGGACGATAGCGTCCGGGCGCCTCCGATCAGTGGGGTCGCAGGCTGCGATCCCGGGGAAGCGCCGCGCCGGCTGTCAGCTCTTGTCGACGCGGCGCGAGAAGACGATCCGGCTGCCCGACTCGTCGCTCTCCATCCGAACCTCGTCGCTGAGCTCGCGGATGATCATCAGCCCCATGCCCTGACCGCCGCTGCCCTCGACCGAGTCGTTGCCCGGGTCGTTCGTGTCGAACCCGCTTCCATCGTCAGCGACCTCGACCTCGAGCACCTCGCCGGCGGCCCGGTAGCGGACGACGACGTTGCCGGCACGTCCCGCATAGGCATGCTGGATCGAGTTGGTGCAAGCCTCGGTGACCGAGACCTTCAAGTCGGCGATCACGTCTTCACGAGCGCCCGCAATCGCACCGATCCCCGCGAGGGCGAGGCGCGCGAGCGCGAGATTCTCGGCGCGGGCCGGAATCCTCAGCTCGACGATGTGCTGCCCTTGCGCCTCGGTCTGCGATGCGCTCACGCCTCCTTGACCTCCTGCTCGAGCTTCTCGAGCGCCCGGCGGATCAGGCGCGACACGTGCATCTGCGAGACGCCGATCTCGGCCGCGATCTGCGACTGGGTGAGCCCGTCGACGAACCGAAGCTGCACGATCCGCCGCTCGCGCTCGTCGAGCGCCCGGATGCCGGAGGCGAGCAGCTCGCGGTTCTCGGCCGCCTCGTAGCCGCGCTCCTCGACCTCGAGCAGATCGATCAGCTCGACGTCCGAGTCTCCGTCCGAGTCGGGCGAGGTCGTGAGCGATCGGGCGGAGTACGCGCGCCCGGCTTCCATCGCCTCGACGACCTCTTCCTCGGTCACCCCGGCCGCCTCCGCAAGTTCGGGAATCGTCGGGGAGCGCCCGAGCCGTGCCGTCTGATCCTCGATCATGCGCGAGATCTGCTGGTGAAGCTCCTTGAGCCGCCGCGGCACGCTGACCGACCAGACCCGGTCGCGGAAGTGCCGCTTGAGCTCGCCGACGACGGTCGGGAAGATGTAGGTCACGAGCTCGACCTCGCGGTCGAGATCGAAGCGATCGATCGCCTTCACGAGCCCGAGCGATGCGACCTGCTCGAGATCGTCGAGCTGCTCCCCGCGCCCCGCGTACCGGCGCGCGAGCGACGAGATCAACGGCATGAAGTCGGCGACGAGGCGGTCACGTGCCGCGACATCGCCGTTTTCGCGATACGCGCGCAGCAGCGATCGGCGATCGACCTCGGATGTCATGCTGCTGCCGCTCAAATGTGGCCCGGGAGGAGCTTGGAGAGGACGATGGCGCGGTCCGGCTCCGCACGCAGCTCGACCGAGTCGACGAGCCGTTCGAGCGAGGAGCCGAGCACCATGCCGCCGCCGTCCAAGGCGCGCAGAGGTTGCTCCAGCGTCAGACCGGGGATCGGCGCAATCGCGACGACGAGGCTCCGCTCGTCGGTCATCAGCGTCAGCGACGTCGAGCCGCCACGCTCCGGGATCGAGCGCAGGACGAGCTCGATCGCGAGCTGCATGTCGTCGACGGTCTCGAACCCGAAGTCGAGCCTCGAGGCAAGCCCTCCCGCGACGAGGCGCGCGACGTTCTCGTAACCGTCGATCGGGAGCGTTATGACGATCGGATCGTCGTTCACGACTTCCCCAGCAGGGCTGATGGGCAGGGTCGCTGCACCGGGGATGGCGACCATGGGTACGTGTCTACCCAGGGCTCGGGCATCCAAACCCGGCCGGGAGCTTCACCGCCGTGCGCCTGCGTGAACAAGGAGTCGAAAGCTAGCGGTACGCTCGGTAGACGCCTCGCCGCACCCTCACGACGCTCGCCGTCCCCGCCCTGCTCGCCACCACCGCTCTCGCAGGCTGCGGCGGCTCGAAATCCGCGCCGAATGCCGCGTCGGCCTCGTCGGCGCCCTCGACTTCCGCGCAGTTCGCACCGCCGGCTCCGACCGCGACGGCGCCGCTGCGGTTGGCGTTCGCCGACGACGGCAGCACCCTCGCCTACGACGACCGGGGGGTCGAGAAGCGAGTCGGCACGGTCG
>DASZLW010000399.1:0-12658 GCA_035552175.1 Gaiellaceae bacterium
TGCTCGACGTCCACGGCGAGACGGTGTCCGGTGCGACCTTCCCGGTCCCGATCTGGCACCTCTACATGGCTGCGGCGGAGAAGGGGAAGCCCGTCCGCCAGTTCCTGACCCCGAACGCCGAGCCCACCTACAAGTACTTCACGAAGGGCTACTGGGGCTACGTCGCCGTTCCGACTCTGCCGACGACCTCGACCTCGACGCCCAAGCCCGCCAAGGCGAGACCGCTGACGCCGCTCGAACAGGGCATCCAGCTCGTCCACTGACCGCGCGTGGCTGACGACCTGCTGACGATCGGCGAGGCGCTCGAGCTCGTGCTCGGGCGTGTCGTGCCGCTCGAGGTCGAGTCCGTGCCTCTCGAGGAGGCAGCCGGGCGCGTTCTGGCGGAGCCGGCCCGCGCGACGGTCGACCTGCCGTCGTTTCCCGCCTCCGCGATGGACGGGTTCGCGATCCGTGCGGCGGACGTACCGGCGACGCTGCCCGTGGTGGGCCGCATCGCTGCCGGAAGGCCCGTAGAAGGCGCCCTCCTCGCCGGTCAGGCGATGGCGATCGCGACCGGCGGGGTCGTGCCCGACGGCGCCGACGCGGTCGTCCCGATCGAGGACGTCGTCGACGGCGACGGCACCGTGAGCGTTCCCGGCACGGTTCGCGAGGGCTCGAACATCCGCGGCCGTGGCGGAGATCTCGCTTCGGGCGACCTCGTGATCGCAGCCGGTGTCCGGCTCGGGCCGGTGCACCTCGGCGCTCTCGCCGCGTCCGGCGTGACGGACGTTCGGTGCGGCCGAAGGCCCCGCGTCGTCGTCGCGGTGACGGGCACGGAGCTCCGCCAGCCGGGTGAAGCCCTCTCGCGAGGCGAGATCTACGACGCGAACGGCGTGATCCTGAGCACGCAGATCCGCAGCACCGGTGCGACCGCGGAGCGCGTGCCGCCGGTACGGGACGACATCGAGGCGACACGTGCAGCCGTGGCGCACGGGCTCGAGGCCGACGTGCTCGTGACGAGCGGCGGGGTGTCGGTCGGCGTCTACGACCTCGTGCGCTCCGCGGAGGCCGAGCTGGGTGTCGAGGAGGTCTTCTGGCGGGTGGCGGTGCGTCCCGGAAAGCCGGTTGCGTTCGGGGTTCGCGGCAGGACGCTCGTATTCGGGTTGCCGGGAAACCCCGTCTCGTCGCTCGTCGGGTTCGAGCTCTTCGTCCGCCCGGCGCTCCTTGCCTTGCAAGGGCTCGCCGATCCGCGGCCCGCTTTCCGTCCGGGCGTGCTCGGCCGGCCGGCACGTCTCCTCGTGGGCCGCGATTCGCTCCTGCGGGCGCGCCTGCGCGTCGAGGGCGGCGCGGTCGTGCTCGATCCGCTGACCGGCCAGGAGTCGCACATGATCGCGCACGCCGCCATGGCAAACGCACTCGTGCTCGTGCCGCAGGGCGACGGCGAGCTCGAGGCTGGAAGCCCGGTCTCGTACCTCAGCCTGTAGCGGCCCGCCGCCTGCGGGCGCGTGAGCCGAGGACGATCACCCGCACGAGCTCGCGGAAGGGCCCGCGCGGGCCCCGCTCGGCCGCGTCGGGGTATGGGGCGTAGCGCCCTCCCGCGATCGCCGCGAGCTGCGTCGCCGCGGCGGTCGCGGCGAGCACGATCGCAAACGCGAACGTCTTGATGTAGCCGATCCCGACGAGCTCCAGCAGGTACCAGGGCGCGTCGAACCCGAGCCCGTATCGCCATGCGAGCGAGCCGAGCACGATCGCCGGCCCGCAGAGGCCGACGACGAAGACGAGCAGGCGTACCGGCGGCCGGGCGATCCGGATCTGCGGGAGCCAGAGCCAGATATGGAACGCCGGGAGCACGAAGAGGAGTGCGAAGGGATTCGTGGCGACCACGAGCAGCCCGACGACGAGGAGCGCGCCGAGCGCGACGACGTAGCCGGCGATCTCCTCCTCCGGGCGCACCGGGCGCCGCACGGCGAGGCGCCGGCGGGCGAGCAGCCAGCCGGCGAGCAGGACCACGAGCAGGCCGATCAGTGCGGCCGCCGGCCAGTGCCCGGCGATCGCGGTTCCCGGGTCGGGCGGCCGGGGTGGGCCTTGCGGCCAGGCGCCGAGGAGGCGAAAACACGTGAAAACGACGAGCGCGAAGAGCCAGAAGAGCAGGCGCGTGCGCAACGCCCGCATGGGCGGCCCGAAGGGCACGCGATGACGGCGGCAGAGGGCGTAGAGGTCGACGATCGCGACGGCGAACGGCAACAGCAGGGCGACCAGGACGAGCTCGATCGCCCACCCGTGCACGACGCGCCCGCCACCGACCCACACGAAGCTCGAGCTGCTCGGCGGAAGCTCGGCCGGGACGTCCAGCGACCCGAGGAGCTGCTGCGCCGCGGCTCCGAGCTGCCCGAGCTTCGCAGTGTCGACCGCCGCCATGTCGTCGCCGAACGGCGCGGGCGGCCGGTCGCCGCCCGTCGTGATCGTGACCGCCGGAATCCCCGCGGCGACGAACGGGCCCTGCTCGTAGAGCGCATACGGGAACGCGAGATCGACGAGCTGCCCGAGAAAGCCGACGTGCCGCGGCGGCCGCCCCGTCTGCTCCGCGATCCGGGCGACCGTCGTCGCGACGAGGCTCGCGTTCGGCGACCGGGGCCGATCCCCGCCGATCTCGATGCTCGCCCGGCCGCCACCGGCGATCGCGTCGAGATCGATGACGTCGACGATGCGGTGGGCGTACGGCCAGTTGCGGATGAAATGAACGGCGCCGAGCCCGCCGTAGGCGCCCGCGTCGGTGGAGAGGAAGACGATCGTGCGCGCGGACTGGACGTGCACCAGGCTCTGCGGGTGGGCATAGGCCCGCGCGAGCTCGATCAGCGCCGCGGTGCCGCTCGCATCGTCGTTGGCGCCCGGGCCGACGCCGATGTCGTCGCGGTGCGCCATCACGACGATCTCCTCGCTCGACTGCGAGGGCCCCGGCGCGACTGCGATCAGGTTCTCGAGCGGCACCTCGCCGAGACCGGGGACGCGCTGGGTCCAGCTTTCGGTCGCCGAGGTGAGGCCGTAGGGCCGGAGCTGATCGGAGAACCAGCTCGCCGCGCCGAGCGCGCCGGCGCTCCCGGGGATCCGGTTCGGGAACTGCGTCGAGAGGTCGCGCACGAGCGTCAGCGTCGAGGCCGTGTCGAACGACCCGGGCAGCGCCGGCTTCGCGAGCGTCGGTGGCGTCGAGACCGTGAAGGCGAGCAGGAGCAGGGGCAGCGCGGCGACGAGGAACGAGGCCCGGTAGAGGCCCCCGTTGACGGGCCTCGCGAGCGAACCGCGCCGGGGCCGCCGGCGGCGCCGGGGCGAGGGCTGGGAGGCCATCGGGGCTATAGTAGGAAGCGCGGACGCTCGCGATGCCCGGCAGGCGCGCTTCATCCACGAACTGACCGTTCCAAGCACGGTTCCACGAACGCACTGCCCCGATGACAGAGCCCTCGACCATCCTGCTCGTCGACGACGACGAGGCCGTGCGGAAGCTCCTCACCTTCCCGCTCACCCGCGACGGGTACGAGGTGGTGCAGGCGGCAGACGGGCAGGAGGCTCTGCAGCGCTTCGGCGAGGGGCCGGTCGACCTGGTCGTCCTCGACGTGATGCTCCCGAAGCTCGACGGGCTCGAGGTGTGCAAGGCGCTCCGTGCCCGTAGCAGCGTCCCGATCATCATGCTCACCGCCCGCGACGACGAGCTCGACAAGGTGCTCGGGCTCGAGCTCGGCGCCGACGACTACGTGACGAAGCCGTTCTCGATCCGCGAGTTCCGTTCGCGGACACGGGCGCTCCTCCGGCGGGCCCGCGCGCCGCGGCACGAGCCGGAGCTCGCCGAGGGGCAGGTCGTCGAGTCGAACGGCCTGGTGATCGACCTGCCGCGCCGCTCGGTCGAGATCGACGGCCGCGGCGTGCAGCTCACGTACGTCGAGTTCGAGCTCCTCTGGCGGCTCGCGGGGCATCCGGGCCGTGTGTACAGCCGGCGGATGCTGCTCGAGGCGCTCTGGGGAAGCGCCGACTTCCGCGATCCCCGGACGATCGACGTGCACGTGCGCCATCTGCGGGAGAAGCTCGAGCGCGACTCGCGCAACCCGGAGTTCATTCTCACCGTGCGCAGCGTCGGGTACCGCTTCAAGGACAGGTGAACCCGCTCCGCACCGTCGGGGGACGACTGGCGCTCGCGCTGCTCGTCGTCGTCGGAGGTGCGCTCGCGATCATCTACCTGGTCGTCGTCCCGTTCTACCAGAGCTCGCTCGTCGGAACCCGGCTCAAGGATCTCCGGCACACGCTGCAGGCGATCGCGGCGCGCCGGGACGCGCCCCACGAGGTGTTCCCGAGTGCCGCGTGGATCGAGGACGAGGCACTGCCGATCGCGGGCGGCGCACGCATCGTCGTGTTCACCGCCCAGCCGTTCGTGCCGTTTGCGGATTCGAACGGCGGGACGTCGCGCGACATCGAGCACGACCCCATGGCGGTGCGAGCGGCGCACAGCCAGGGGATCGTGAGCGGTGCGGTGTCCCGGGACGGGTCGCAGTATGCGGAGGCCGCCGTGTCGCTGCAGGGCCCGGTACTGCTCGTCGCGGTCCCGCTCCATTCGGACCTCGAGTCGGTCGAGGTCGTCCGGAACCGCGTGATCGTCGCCGCGATCGCGGCGACCGGGTTCGCGATCGTCCTCGGATATCTCCTCGCGGCACTCTTCGCGCGCCGCATCCGGCGGCTCGAGCTCGCCGCCGAGCGGATCGCGGGCGGCCGTTTCGACGAGCCCGTCGTCGACTCGGCACCCGACGAGCTCGGCCAGCTCGCGCGGGCCTTCGACAGCATGCGCCTGCAGCTTGCCTCGCTCGACCGGGCGCGGGGCGAGTTCATCGCGAACGCATCGCACGAGCTGCGGACGCCGCTCTTCTCCCTCGGCGGCTTCCTCGAGCTGCTTGCGGCCGAGGACGAGATCGACCCCGACACGCGCGAGGAGTTCCTGGACGAGATGCGCGGCCAGGTGACTCGCCTGACGAAGCTCGCGACGGACCTGCTCGACCTCTCCCGGATGGACGCCGGCCGGCTCACGGTCGCCGACGACGAGCTCGACCTCGGCGTCGTGGCCGACGTCCTCGCGACCGAGTTCGGGCCGCGTGTCGCGGCGGCAGGACACACGCTCGGGCTCGACGCGTCCCCGTCGCTCCGGGCTCGGGGCGACGAGCTGCGCGTTCTCCAGATCGGGCGCATCCTGATCGAGAACGCGGTCGTGCACACGCCTCCCGGCACGTCGATCGGCGTTACGGCGGCCGGGCGCGGCACCTTCGCGACCTTGACCGTCAGCGACGACGGCCCCGGGATCCCCGCCGACGCCAGCCATGCCGTGTTCGAGCGGTTCTACCGGCTGGGCGGGCGGCTCGCCTCCGGCAGCGGGCTCGGCCTCGCGATCGCGCGCGAGCTCGCGACGTTGATGGGGGGACGGCTCGAGCTCGAATCGCGGCCGGGCTCGACGCGGTTCACGCTCGTCCTCACCGCCGAAACGGGCGCCCGGGCGCTCGAGGTTGCAAGAAAGGTATGATCAGGGTGCCGGAAACTGCTTTCATCTGGGGTGCGTGCGCCCGAGCCTCGTAGCGGGTCTCTGCGGTCTGGCGGCAGTCGCCGGCGCCGGAGGAGTTCTCTTTGCCGCCAAGACAGGCGGTTGGTTCGACGGCGAGCGCACGGTCGTCCAGTCCGGGATGATCCGGCAGCCGCTCGCACGGACCTCCCTTCCGTCGACGATCGTCGTCTCGAAGCCCGTGCTCTCGCACGGGTTCGCGCCGCAGCGGATCTTCTCGGAGCGCGCGAACGGCGTCGTCACCGTCTTCTCGTACTTCGGGGCGAAGCCGCGGTCGGCGACGTACGAGGAGGGCTCGGGGTTCGTCGTCAGCAAGAGCGGGATCGTCCTCACCGCCGCGCACGTGATCGTCTCGACGAGCGACTCCTCGGCGCTCCCGACGCCTGCCCATCAGGTCTACGTCCAGTTCTCCGACGGCGACAAGGTGTTGGCCCAGGTCGTCGGGTGGGATCCCTACGACGACGTCGGCGTGCTCCGCGTCCCACCGAAGGCGCACGTCCTCGACCCTGTTCCTCTCGGGACGTCCGGCACCGTCGCGGTCGGACAGCCGGTGGCCGCGATCGGGTCTCCCTTCGGCGCGGAGACGTCCATGTCCGTCGGCGTCGTCTCGGGCACCGACCGCACGATTCCGTCGCTCACGACCGCGTACGACCTCTTCGACGCCATCCAGACGGACGCTCCGGTCAACCAGGGCAACTCGGGGGGCCCGCTTCTCGACGCGCACGGCGAGGTGATCGGGATCAACGCGCAGATCCGCTCCAGCCTCGAGTCGGGCTTCGACGGGGTGGCGTTCGCCGTGCCGATCGACTCGGCGAAGCGCTCGATGGCGCAGCTCCTCGCCTCGGGCACCGTCGCGTATGCGTACCTCGGGCTCCAGAGCGAGGATCTGACCCCGTCGATCGCGAACGCTTTCCACCTGCCGGCCAAGCACGGCGCGATCGTCGGCTCGGTGGACACGCCCGGCCCTGCCGCGACCGCCGGCCTGCGCCCGGGCACGCACACCCTCGTGTTCCAGAGCGAGAAGCTCACCCTGGGCGGCGACATCATCGTCGCGATCGACGGGACGCCTGTTGCCAACTCCGACGACGTGGCACGCCTGATCGCGGAGCGCATGGTGCCCGGTGAGGCGGCGTGGTTCACGATCTGGCGCGACGGCAAGAACCTGATCATCCCGGTCACGCTCGGCGCGCGTCCCTAACGGCCGCTGCCGCGTACAATCGCCTGATGAGTGGCGAGCTCTCGCACGTCGACGAGTCGTCGGGGAACGTGCAGATGGTCGACGTGGGGCACAAGCCGCCGATGCGGCGGCGCGCCGTGGCGCGAGGGGCGGTGCTGATGGCGCCCGAGACGGCGCGCCGGATTCGCGATCTGCCGAAGGGCGACGCCCTCACGACCGCCAAGCTCGCCGGGATCATGGGCGGCAAGGCGACGAGCACGCTGATCCCCCTCTGCCATCCGCTGCCGCTCTCGTCGATCGACGTCGACCTCGAGGTCGGCGAGGGACGCGTCGACATCACCGCCTCCGCGAAGGTCACGGGCCAGACCGGCGTCGAGATGGAGGCGCTCACCGCCGTCGCGGTCGCAGGGCTGACGATCTACGACATGGCGAAGGCGATCGACAAGCACATGACGATCACCGAGATCACGCTCGTCGAGAAGACGAAAGAGGAGGTTTGAAGGCGGCGGTGCTGACGGTCTCGGACCGCGTCTCACGCGGTGAGGCCGAGGACGGGAGCGGAGGGGTGCTCGAAGAGCTTCTGCTGGCGGACGGATTCGAGGTGACCCGCCGGCTCGTGTCGGACGAGCGCGGACAGATCGCGCGCGCCCTCGTCGAGCTCGCCGGGGATGCGAACCTCGTGCTCTCGACGGGCGGCACAGGGCTCGCGGCACGAGATGTGACCCCCGAGGCGACGATCTCGGTGCTCGAGCGCGAGGCACCCGGCATCGCGGAGGCGATCCGCGCGGACTCGATCGCGAGGACGCCGCACGGTCTGCTCTCGCGAGCCGTAGCGGGCACGATCGGCTCCTCGCTCGTCGTCAACCTCGCGGGCTCGCCGGGAGCCTGTCGCGACGGGTACGCGGTGCTGCGGCCGGCGCTCACGCACGCGCTCAACCTGCTCGCGGATCAGCGCACCGCGACCGACCACATCAACACCTGATGAGGACCTCCACGCTCTCGCGTGCCCGGCTGCACGATCTGGGCGTCCTGGGCCGCTCCGGTCTCGCAACAGACGACGCGCCGGCCCGGCATCCCCGACCATCCAGATCGCGTCCCGGCTCGGACGATCTCATGGAGCTCCTCGGCTGATGTCGAGCGCCGCCGTTCCGTCGGAGCTCGGGAGGGCGAGGCTCTTCGCCCGCCTGATCAAGGTGGAGCACACGATCTTCGCGCTCCCGTTCGCCTACGTCGGGGCGTTCCTCGCCATCCGCGCCGTCCCGTCGGGTCACGATCTCCTCTGGATCACGATCGCGATGGTCGGGGCCCGCTCGCTCGCGATGGCGCTGAACCGCCTGATCGATGCGGGGATCGACGCTGCGAACCCGCGCACCGCGACCCGCGAGCTTCCCTCGGGTGCGCTGACGATCGGCGCGGTCGTCGGGTTCTGCGCAGCCTCGCTCGTCGTGTTCCTCGTCGCCGTCTGGCAGCTCGACCCGCTTGTCCGCTGGCTGTGGCCGATCCCCGTCGTCGCGTTCGTGATCTATCCCTACCTCAAGCGGTTCACGTGGCTCTGCCACCTCTGGCTCGGCGCGGTCGACGGGCTCGCGCCGGTCGGAGGTTGGGTCGCGATCCGTGGGAGCCTGCCGTGGCAGGCCTGGGCACTCGGCGGCGCCGTCGCCGCGTGGGTCGCCGGCTTCGACTGCTTCTACGCGCTTTTCGACCTGGAGGTCGACCGGGCGCAGGGGCTCCATTCGTGGGCGACGCGGTTCGGTGAGCGCGGTGCGTTCACGGGCGCGCGCCTGCTCCACGCCGCGACGGTGGCGCTGCTCGCCGTCGCGGGGCTCGGGCTCTCCGTCACGTGGTGGTACTGGGCGGGCGTCGCCGTGGTCGGTGCGCTCCTCGCCTACGAGCACTCGCTCGTGCGGCCCGGCGACCTCCGCCGTCTCGACGCGGCGTTCTTCACGATGAACGGCGTGATCAGCGTCCTGTTCTTCGCATTCGTCCTCGCCGACGTCACGACGTAGCGCTTCTCAGCCCGGCACGGCCGGATCATCGGGCTCGGGGTCCGGGTCCGGCTCGGGCCCCCGCCCCGGCGCGGCCACATTCCTCGCCCGTCTCTGGAAGATCAGCTCGGAGGGCGGTCCGGGCACGACGCCTGCGAGCCGCCAGCCGAGCCTGCCGAGCGCGTTCAGCGTCTCGACGCGCGTCTCGGCGCTGCCGCCGGGAACCGGCTCGATCCGGAACTCCCATCCGTCCTCACGCTCGCGCCCGGCGAAACCAAAACGAGAAAGGTGACGCGGATGTGTGCGCCCGCCGTGTCCCTCCGCAGCGAGCGTGCGGATGATCTCGTTGCGGACCTTCTCCGCGTCGGCATCGAACTCGAGCAGGATCCGCGCCGCCACCCCCTCGTTCTCGCGCACGAGCCCGAGCAGGATGTGCTCCGTGCCGATGTAGTTGTGGCCGAGCGAGAGCGCCTCGCGCAGCGAGAGCTCGAGCACCTTCTTCGCGCGCGGGGTGAAGGGGATCTGACCGCTCGCGACCTCGTCGCCCTCGCCGACGATGCGCGCGACCCGCGCACGCATCTCCTCCGGGGTGATGCCGAGCGATGCGAGCACCCGTGCCGCGAGGCCCTCCTCTTCGCGGAGGAGCCCGAGCAGGATGTGCTCCGTCCCGATGTAGTTGTGCTTCAGCCTTCTGGCTTCGTCCTGTGCGAGGACGACTACCTGCCGCGACGGTTCGGTGAAGCGCTCGAAGATGGGCGAACGGTACCCGGAGGCGGGCATGCCCCGCCGGCCCGGCCCGGAGAGCAGCGAGACGATCCTCTCGCGGACCGCGACGGCCTCGACGCCGGCGCCGCTCAGGATCTTCGCGCCGGTGCTGTCCCCGACGCGCAGGAGCCCGAGCAGGATGTGCTCGGTGCCGACGTAGTCGTGGCCGAGCGACGCCGATTCTGTTCGCGCGGCCTCGAGCACCCGCCTCGCCCGGCGCGTGAACGGGATCTGGCCGGAGCCGCGGATCTCGTCGCCGAGCCCGACGGCGTGCACGATGTCCACCCGTGCTCCCTCGAGATCGAGGGAGAAGCTCTCGAGCACCCGCGCCGCCAGGCCTTCCTGCTCCCGGAGGAGCCCGAGGAGCAGGTGCTCGCTCCCGATCTCGCTGTGCCCCATCGTCCGGCACTCCTCGCGCGCGAGGACGACGACCCGGCGTGCCCGTTCGGTGAAGCGCTCGAAGATGCCGGAACGGTAGCCGCCGGTACCGTTCCGCCGTGATCGCGGCCACGGGCCTCTCGAAGCGCTACGGCGAGAAGCGGATCTTCGCCAGGATCGACGTCCAGCTCGAGGCCGGAGGGTTCCTGCTCGTCACCGGGCCGAACGGCTCGGGGAAGACGACGCTCCTGCGCGTCCTCGCCGGGCTCGACGCGCCGACCGCGGGGAAGATCGAGCTCCCCGAGCGCGGCGCCGTCGGCTACCTCGGCCACGAGCCGCTCGTCTACCGCGAGCTGACGCCGCTCGAGAACCTCGGACTCTTCGCGCGCCTCTACCGCATCCCCGAGCCGGCCGAGCGGATGCAGGCTCTGCTCGAGCGGTTCGACCTCTGGAAGGTGAAGGGCGAGCGCGTCTCGACCTTCTCGCGTGGGATGCGCCAGCGGCTCGGGCTCTGCCGCGTGCTGCTGCACGAGCCGAGCCTCGTGATCCTCGACGAGCCGTTCAACGCCCTCGACACCGCGGGGTCGGCGCTCCTCGACGCAACGCTCGACGACCTTGCCGGGAAGAGCGCGGTCGTTGTCGCGACGCACGACCCCGAACGCGTCGAGCGACTCGCGACCCAACGCCTCGCCTTCGCATGAGGTACTTCTCGGACGTCGCGGCGCTCGCCCGGAAGGACCTGCTGATCGAGCTCCGGGCCAAGGAGACCGTTCCCGCGATGTTCCTGTTCGTGATCTCGGCCCTGACGATCTTCCACTTCTCGGTGCCGACCAAGGGCATCTCGACGCACGCCGAGCACGAGGTCGGACTCGGCCTCCTCTGGACGGCGATCATCTTCACCGCGCTCCTCGGCCTCACCCGGGCCTTCGTCCCCGAGCGCGAGCAGGGCCTCTTCGACGCGCTCGTGATGGCGCCGTGCGACCGCAGCGCGATCTGGCTCGGGAAGGCGATCTCCGTCTTCGCGTTTCTCGTGCTCGCGGAGCTCGTCGCGCTGCCCGCCTTCGGCCTCTTCTTCTTCGGCGTCGGCTGGCGCACGGTCGCGGCCGTGCTGCTCGCGAACGTCGGGATCTGCGCGGTCGGGACGCTGACCGGCGCGATGGCCGTCGCGGGGCGCGCGCGGGAGCTGATCCTGCCGCTGCTCTTCCTGCCGATGTCGATCCCGATCGTCGTCGGCGGCGTCGGTGCGAGCATCCTCTCGAACAGCAAGTACCTGGCGTTCCTCGGCCTCTACGACGCGGTGTTCGTGCTCCTCGCCTGGGGCGCGTTCGAGTACGTGGTCGCTGAGACCTGAGGCCGTCTACCATTCCCTTCGTGAAGCAATGGGCCGACCGCATCCCCTTGCCCGCCTTCGCGGGTATCACCGCGGGTCTTTTCGCGCTGGCGATCGCATTGATCTTCTTCTACGCGCCGATCGACGGTGACCAGGGTCTGTCGCAGAAGATCTTCTTCTTCCATGTCCCGATCGCGCTGACCGCGTACGTCTGCTTCGGCTGGGGCGCGTGGAAGGCCCTCCGCCACCTCTGGAAGCGCGATCCGGGTGCGGACCTCGAGAGCTACGTCGCGATTCATCAGGGCGTGATCTTCGGGACGCTGACGCTCGTCACCGGCTCGATCTGGGCCCGGATCTCGTGGGGTGTCTGGTGGGTCTGGTCGGACGACCAGCTCGTGCTGTTCCTCGTGCTGTTCCTCTTCTACTCGGCCTACTTCATGCTCCGCTACTCGGTCGAGCCCGGCCTGTCGCGCGCGAACATGTGCGCGGTCTACGCGCTGTTCGGCGTCGTGCTGATCCCGATCTCGTTCCTCGCGATCCGGATCTCGCGCAGCATCATCCATCCCGAGGTGTTCACGAGCCAGGGGCCGCAGATGACCCATTCGCAGTTCCTGACCTTCTGCGTCTGCTGGCTCGCGATGATCTTCCTGTTCATCACGCTCTACCAGACCGAGCTCGCCGGGAAGCGGCTCGACATGAAGCTCCGTGAGCTCCGCGAGCTCCTCGCATGACGCCGTCCGAGAAGTACACCGCCGCCGCCTACCTCATTGTCTTCGTCGGGGTGCTGGCCTACGTCCTCATCATCGCGTCCAAGCTGCAGCGCCTCCAGCGCCAGGTCGGCGACCTGGTCGAGAAGCTCCGGGAGCAGGGCAGCGACGTGCCGGACGGCGACGGTGGCTGAAGCGCTCTTCTGGCCGGCGATCCTCGGTTACGGCGAGGCCGCGATCGCCTACTCCTCCGCCCGCTACACGCGGCTTGCGACGTGGGGAGTGCGGCTGGGTTGGATCGCGCAGACCGCACTCCTCGGCGTGCAGGCCGCGCGGGTCGACGGCTTCCCCTGGTCGACGTGGGCCGGGTCGCTCAACCTCTTCGTCTGGCTCGTCGTCGGCACCTACCTGATCTGGGGCTGCCAGGTGCGGTTCCGGCTCGTCGGGCTGACGGTCATGCCGCTCGCCGCGCTCCTCTTCGTCGTCTCCCGGGTCGGCGGTGGCACCGCGGCCGGCGAGCGGTCGAACTACGGGAACCTCTTCCTGACCGTCCACGTCGGCTTCACGCTCGCCGCGTTCGCCGGCTTCACGCTCGCCGCCGCCCTGGCGGCGCTCTACCTCGTCGAGGAGCGCCGGCTCCAGCGGCATGCCGCCGACATCCTGCGGCTGAAGCTGCCGTCGCTCGTCGTCCTCGAGAGACTCACGATCCGCACGATCGCCGTCGCGCTGCCGCTCCTCACCGTCGGGCTC